>NZ_JAQFPJ010000017.1:0-95695 GCF_027712065.1 Bacillus cereus group sp. BcHK124 | reverse complement strand
GGTTTTTTGATAAAAATACACAAAAACCCCGAATCATGGGGCTTTTTTTAAGTGTCCATGATTCGGGGTACAGTTCAAAGGCACCGAAATGGTGCTTTTTTTATTAGTTTTGTTTTATTGGCTGAGAAATTTCATTTGTTTTTCTATTTTTACGGAAGAAGCATATAGCAATACTTATAAGAATAATTGTAGCTACAATCCAAACAAATGGACCATATTTTTCAGCAAAAGTATATAGTTTCATGTTGCTGGCAATGTCCTCTTTTGTTTTTCCTATTAGAATTTCAGAGCCACTATAACCTTCAAGTGTATCTCCTTTTTTTATGCCAAAAATAAGAACGTCTGATTTGTTTTCTATTCCGGTGTATCGGTATCCTTTACCTTTAATTGTTAATTGGGTATCATTCTTTTTTAGTGAATAGTCTTCGGCAGAAATATCTTTGCCTGACAGTGTAATTGGTTCCATTGAGAAACGGATTTCTTTTAAGGCAGGAAGAGTCTCATTGTTTAGTAAGAGTTGCTTTGCAATATGCTGCTCAGTATTAATGTTTATCCAATTTGCTTTTCGTCGTTTATATGTATTAATTTCAAGGAGTGCGAATTCTTTATTTTGAAGTTTTTCCTCTGTAATAGGTTGCGCGGTAGTTAATGTTCCTTTTAATAAAATCACACCGTCTTTTGCAGATTGGAAGGAAGCGGTTTCCTTTGTTTTCTTTAATGTATTGATAGTCCCTTTATAATCCTCTTTTCCTAAAAGAACAGCTCCTGTATGTACGGTTAAAATAAGATATAGGATGCTTAATACGATAATAGCTTTTTTCACTATTTCCCCTCCAAAGTATGTATAATTAAATTATAACATAATTTACCATATTGAATTTATTAATTTGAATAAAAAGTTGCAGACGTAAAAGTAATAAATAAATTAAGAGAAGTGTAGATGAGAGGAGTAAAAATGAAAAAGAAATACAGTTGTAAGAAAGGTGTACAACTGTATTTAAAGTGGATAAAATATTTTCTTCATAATGTAATGGTTGTTTTATATCCCTTTTTTTTCTTAATTTCACCATATTTCATGTGTAGGCTAAATAAAAGGATAGGAATTACAACAATTTATAGAGAAACATAGAGTAGAGGGGGGATATGATGAAAAGAAAACATATTTCTTATTTAATTATAAATCCGCTAATTATTTTTCTTGTTTATGCCCTTTCACCTATATTGTTTGATAAAGAAGTATATACAAGTATGAGAGATGCATTTGGAATACTTACGTTCTACTATGTGTTAATGGGTGGTTATTACTTTATTGACTTTTTAAGTAAAAAAATCAATAAAAATGATAAAGAAAAAATCGATGGAGGACAACAAAATGACTGAAAGTGAAATGAAATTCAGGGATACAACTATTCGTAACTTTTTCGATAAAGAGGACCGTCTAAAATCGATTCCAGGTCAAAAGAAGAAAAAACTAGTATTGTTAGAGTATTTAATTAGCAAATTAAACGTTGAAAATCAGTATACGGAAAAAGAAATCAATGCATTCATCAAACAATATCATGACGATTTTTGTACGATTAGACGCGAGTTTATTGTGCAGGGGTTTATGGATCGCGAGGATAATATGTATCGTATAAATGAAAGAGAAGTTTGGACGAAGTGGGAGGAGTTAAAATGAAAAGCTCTGTTATTGAAAACAGAGCTTCTTATTATTTATTTGGTTGCAATATTTTAAAATCGTAGGCGTAAATGGATTTACCACCTTTAACTGATGTAACAATTTGATCCATGTCTTTGATTGTAGTAGTTTTAATTTTTTTACCGGTTGTTAGAGAGTATGTTTCTATAGAATATTTATGTTCTTGTTTTTCATTATAACGTAATACATATAATTGATCGTCTTCAAAATATGTTTGTTCATTATATCTAACGCCATCGGTTACATGGTAATCAATTTTGAATTTAAGATTGACTGCATTTGTTTCTGTATTAAAAGTTATGACATCACCTAGTCCATTTATAAAAAATAATTCATTGTTATGTAGATAAGCGGAATTATTTTTTGTAAATGGTATGGAAGCTGTGGAATTCTCCTCGGAAGAAAGTAAAATTAAATCTTGTTTTAATGATTTTTTATCAATGCGTAATAAATATACTTTTCCTTTAATTGAATTATCATTCTCAATTAAAATCGTATAATAAAAATTTGAGTCACTTAAAATAGATGAGTAACTAGAATACGACATGTTTTTATCAAGATTAATTGTTGTAACATCTTCAAGATGCATAGTTGAATCATTAAATAATAATTTTTTTAAACTATGCTCATTTTTATCTATATCTTGAGTTAAAACTAAAACTTCATCTGTATTAACGCCAGAACTAATAAGATAATGAGGGATATTTCCTTTATGAATTTGCTTTTGATTACCATACATTACATTTGAATCATAATTGCCAGTAGTGGAGTTACTGCCTGAATTGTAAATGTTAACAAATAAGTCTTGTTTTTTTAAATATATCCTTTGATCTCCTGTATGTTGGTATTTCATTTTATAATTTTTAAAATCTTCTCCAATAAATTTAATATTATCTTTACTTTCTAGTACGATTTCTTTTTTGTTATCAGACACACCTATTCCGCCGAGTTCTAAACCATTCATTTTATATCCATGTGCTTTTTCGTTTTTATCGATGAATATCGCATAACTAATCCCGTTGCCATCCATATCTTGGTCGGCGGTAGAAGAGAGATATATGACAGCTTGTTTATCTTTTAAAAAATCCTTTTTTTCAATATCTTCTTCAGATATCGAATTTACAGTACTGTTTCTAAAGAAGAAAAAATAGATGAGTGCTGCAATTAAAATTACACTTAAAATAAGAATAATTATTTTTTTCACTGTTATGAGCTCCTTTTATAAGAAGAAGTGCAACAACTATAGTTGTTGCACTTCTTCTTCAGTATTAAATATTACGAATTGTTGAGGTTTGTTTTGCGTCACGAACATCTCGTGGATATACACCAGCACCGCCATCTTTATCTAAATCTAGTCCGCCATGAAGTTTATAAGCCGACCAAATTAATTTAGAACAGTTTTTAGCTCCATAATGGGTTGTACTTCTATTTGTAGCAAAATTATAAGAATATGAATCTTTACCTACACGATCTTTTGCCCACCATGCCGCATCATTTTTGTTTTGCCAAGATGTATTTACGGATTTTACTACCGCATCTCCTTTATCTACTTTACGGGATGTAGTACTAATTGTACGAACGCCATCACCTGGTACAGATTCAACAATTGTATTTGAACTATAATACATACCAACATGTCCATGATTTAAGTATGCAGTGTATGAACCCGTATAGAAGAAATCCCCCATATTGCTATTCCCTACTGAAACTGTACCACCACTAGCTCCTAAAGTATTCATTTTTTTACTTGCTTCTTTTTTGCCTTGTTCTTCATCTGCTTTTAGCTCTTTATAAATCTGTTCAGAAACAGCTTCTTTTGTATTCCCAGTGTTGTTTGCTAATTCATTAATACTAGATATTAGCTCTTGTGTACTTACATCGGGCTGCATTTTTTTGATTTCATTTAAGTAAGGTAAATCATCACTTTTTGCCAGAGAAGCAGTAGGTACAATCACAGTAGAAGTTAGTAACCCTATTGTTAATGTTAATGCATGTAGCTTTTTCATAATCCATCCCCTTTGTGCAATTTATTTTTTCGGGAATTTTACCTGTATTTTATTTAAATGGTAAAATTATCCTTAATGATAAGTGATAGTTTTATAGCTGTAAATCGTATTTTAGTAATTAATTGTTGAGAAAGTTTGGCTTGTAATAGGTTTGAAAAATAAGGTTATTATGTTTTTAAGTGTAGATATAATACAGTTTGTGTGAATATTTGTCTAAGGAATTAAAGGAGGGAATGATTATGGCGGGCTTTATAAAAATTATTCTTTAGTCATACCATTTGTTATAATACGTGATATTCGTAATTTGTTATATTCCCTACGTTTTTTTGTTGAGAAATAAAAATAGTACTTTATTTGAACTTTCACTTTCAGTAATGTATATAATTGTCTCAATTCAGTTTTTCAACGAGGGTTCTTACAAATTAGTAGCTTACTTTGTATAGTTCCATTTTAATAGTCATGATTAAAAAGATAGCCAGGTAAATATCTGAGCCATCTTTAAAACATTTTATTCTTCCTCCCACTATATTGGTGGGAGGATTCCATTTTCCCTTTATGAGAAATTATGAAATTGCGTTCTCTAATCGCTCTTTTTGGCGCAGATGATGTGCAAAATGCATAAAAATAAGCTGGAACCATTCTGCTGCATGTAAGTAACCAAGCCCAGGATGTTCGACTTTACAATCACTTGGAATAGAAGAAAGTGTTGGCTCAATGTCTTTAACAATTGTAATTAATTCTAGAAGCTGTTTCTGTACGTCTTCTTTATTAGCTGGGTTTTCAGGCGTATATCCAGGATGATCTGGTAATTTGATTTTTATGTCTGGGAAAGCCCCCATCATATATACCTTTTCTCCCATATCTGTTTTCTTGTTAGTTACAGAAGGTAATTCAGTTCTGCATTTCGCGATTGCATCTAACTGCATGCGTGTAGCTGAAATTAAGTGATTATACATTTGACCGAGAGACCATTCCTCAGCAGAAGGTTTGATCCTAAATTGTTCTATAGAGTACCTTTCTAATTCGTCTATGTAATACGTTGCTAATTCCTCAAATTTCTTCATATTGTTAACTCCCTTTTATGAAAATGTATTTGTTAATACCTAATATAAAGGATGGCTACTGACAACATTATGTCAGTAGTGAAATTAAAGTTTTAACATTTTTTTTGCTTCATCACGAATTTTTTCAGAAAGAATTTTTGGTTCAAGTACGTGCACTTGGCTTCCCCAGCTCAATACCCATTGAAACACTTCATCTATGTTTCTAGATTTCAAAAAGACGTGAAAATAGTTATCTCTATGTTCATATGAATCTATAAAAAAATATCGTGATTCAATAATTTTATGTGCAATATGGGAGGGGAATAATAAATGAATCATCACAGTACGGTTGCTTTCAGGCTGATATTCTTGCAAAGAAAAGTCTTCGGGTTTTGTAAAGAATTCTTGTTCTTGCTGTAATTTCTCCATTCGATCTAAGCGGAAATTACGTATTTGTTTTCTAAGTAAACAGTAGGCAACGATGTACCAAATCCCTGAAATATTGACTAAGCCGTAAGGATGAACGGTCCGCTTTATTTTTGTAGTTTCTCTCGGTTTCCGATAAGAAAAAGAGATAGCTTGTTCTTTTTGAATAGATTCTTGCAATAGAAGAAGTTGATTTTCTAGTTTTTCTTGTTCAGATTGCTGATGTGAAAATATAGGAGAAAGGAAACGAAAAGTTTCTCGTAATTCCTGGGCTTTCTTTTGTTGATCAGCAGGGAGAACAATTTCAAGTTTCTCTTTTGCTGATCGTGCATGTACAGAAAAAGAAGAAGTGAAAGTTTTCTCGATATAATCACCGCCTAGTAAAAGGGTAACAGCCTCTTCAGGCGTAAGCTGAATGGGGGGCAAGAAATAACCATCTATTAATGAATAGCCGTGGCCGGGCATGGCGAAAATTGGGACGCCACATTCACTAAGTGCATCCATATCTCGATAAATCGTTCTTATACTTGTCTCAAATTTTTCAGCTAAGCTTTGTGCGGTAACAGTTTGTCTTCTTTGTAATTCAATTAATATGACTAATAAACGATCTGTCCGATTCATGAAATATCACCCTCTATCTTTAATAAATATGCCTCCTGTAAACTTCTAAAACGAATATAAATTCCCCTCCCATTAACATACTTTTCCCTATGTATAATATTAATATAGTAAAATCATAAGAAGCCGTATTGCAGTTTCCAATAATATACTATATAATCAATTTAAGAAAACGTTTTCATGCAAAGGGGGAGAATTTCGTGTCGACTATAGAGGACGTGGCGAAATTAGCGGGGTTATCAAGGACAACGGTTTCTAGGGTGATTAATAATCATCCATATGTTTCAGATGAGAAGAAAAAAAGGGTTCAATTAGCAATGAAGCATTTAGGCTTCGTTCCTAATTCTGCGGCGAGAAGGCTTCGTAAACAAAAAACAGAAACAATTGCGGTGCTAGTTCCAAGGATTACAAATCCTTTCTTCAGTAGATTTATTGAAGCAATCGAGATTGCTGCTTCTGAGCATAAATATAAACTGATTATTTGTCAAACAAGATATTTACCGGAAAAAGAGATGGAGTATTTACAATTATTATCTACGAAGCAAGTAGATGGGATTATTCTATGTTCACTAGAAAATCCGTGGGAAGATGTAGAGCCATACTTACAACACGGTCCAATCGTGTTATGTAATGAATATATTGAGGAAGCAAATATTCCAACAGTGAAGTTTGATCATGCGCAAGGAGCATACATAGCTGCTAAGCATGTGTTAGAACAAGGATATCGTAATCTTATTTTTTGCCGTGGAAACGAAACCAAAGTCGTTAGTCAACAGCGAAAAATGGGCTTTTTACGTGCCATAACGGAGAAGAGCCGCCAAGTAGAAGCGATTGATTTTCTTGAAAACGCTTTCTCTTGGGAAGATGGAAAACGAATATTCCATGAAGTATTAAAGGACAAAAAAAATCCTACCGCGATTTTGGCAGGAGGCGATGAGGTAGCAGCTGGAATTATCTCAGAGGCGAAGCGCCATGACTGGAGTATTCCAGATGATCTCGCTGTTATCGGTTTTGATAATCAAATTTTATCACAGATTACAGAGCCAGGTATTACGACAATTGAACAGCCAATCGATGAGATGGCCCGAAAAGTTGTCGACCTGATGATGGATAAAATCCATACGAAAAATTATCGAAAAAAAGAATTGTATGAGTTTGAACTGGAGCTCTTGGTGAAAGGTTCAACGATGAAGGATACGATGTTATTAGCCTAGTAGACTATGTCTGCTAGGTTTTTTTATGCTCACAAACTACTATTCTTCGTGAACGCAGTCATCACATTTGTTATGGTATGCTTCGTGCTGCTCATCAATTTCTTTCCCGCAGTGCGCACAAGTTTTCGTCGGTAAATTTCTGAAAAACTCCATTGGTTGATCGATCATGTCAATTCCTCCATTTCCATTTCTTACTATCATTGTATTAGTACAAAAAACAAAAGTCAATAACTGTTTTATAACAAAATTGAAAATTAATGAAAAAGTTTAGGAAATGGATTATAGTTAACAATGTAGGATGTAAGTAAAACATGCATTTCTACTCGGTTTTAGAAAGGATGGATACATATGAAAATGACTGTTGTCGGCTTTTGGGGCGGCTTTCCAGAAGCGGGAGAAGCAACGTCGGGGTATTTGTTTGAACACGATGGTTTTCGTTTACTTGTAGACTGTGGTAGTGGTGTACTAGCACAGCTTCAAAAATATATAACGCCATCTGATATAGATGCAGTTGTACTTTCGCACTACCATCACGATCATGTTGCAGATATTGGGGTATTGCAATATGCGAGATTAATTACGAGTGCGACAAAAGGACAACTACCGGAGTTACCAATATACGGTCATACGTTTGATGAGAGTGGATTCCATTCTTTAACGCATGAACCGCATACGAAAGGAATCGCGTACAATCCAGAAGAAACACTTCAAGTTGGACCGTTCTCGATCTCATTCTTAAAAACTGTTCATCCTGTTACATGCTTTGCGATGCGTATTACAGCAGGTAATGACGCTGTAGTATATAGCGCAGATTCCAGTTATATTCCTGAATTTATTCCATTCACGAAAGATGCTGATCTTTTCATTTGTGAGTGTAATATGTATGCACATCAAGAGGCTGCAAAAGCAGGGCATATGAATAGTACAGAAGTAGCAAGTATTGCGAAAGATGCGAATGTAAAAGAACTTTTATTAACGCACTTACCGCATACAGGCAATCCAGCTGATTTAGTAACAGAAGCAAAACAAATTTTCAGTGGCCATATTACGTTAGCGCATAGTGGCTACGTATGGAACTCATGAGGTGATACGATGTTATTTATTGATAATAAAGGAATTACAGATCCTAGAATAAACTTAGCAATTGAAGAATATTGTGTGAAGAATTTAGATATTAACGAAACGTATTTACTGTTCTACATTAACGAACCTTCTATTATCATTGGTAAAAACCAAAACACAGTAGAAGAAATTAATGCTGATTACGTAAAAGAAAAAGGGATTCATGTCGTTCGTCGTCTATCAGGCGGAGGCGCAGTATATCATGATTTAGGAAACTTAAACTTCAGCTTTATTACGAAAGATGATGGGGACAGTTTCAGTAACTTCAAAAAATTCACAGAGCCTGTAACGAAAGCGCTTGGTAAATTAGGTGTAAATGCAGAACTAAGTGGTCGTAACGACATTTTAGCTGAAGGTAGAAAAATTTCAGGTAACGCGCAGTTCTCAACGAAAGGTCGTATGTTCAGTCATGGTACGTTACTATTTGACTCTGAAATCGATCACGTCGTATCAGCACTGAAAGTAAAAATGGATAAGATCCAATCAAAAGGCATTAAATCAATCCGTAGCCGCGTTGCGAATATTACAGAGTTCCTGAACGAAGAAATGACGACAGAAGAGTTTAGACAACTTCTTCTAGAAACAATTTTCGAAGGGGAAACAGAAATTCCAACGTATGAATTAACAGAAGAAGATTGGAAAGAAATCCATAAACTTTCTGAAGAGCGCTACCAAAATTGGGATTGGAACTACGGAAAATCTCCGAAGTTCAACTTACAACATTCACACCGCTTCCCAGTTGGACAAGTTGATGTTCGTCTTGAAGTGAAAAAAGGAACAGTAACAGAATGCAAAATTTACGGTGACTTCTTCGGTTCACTAGATGTGCATGATATTGAAGAACGTCTAACAGGCGTACAATTCGATAAAGATGCATTTACTGCAGCTTTAGAAGGTGTAGATATCGCACGCTACTTCGGTAATATTACAACAGAAGATTTCTTACATTTATTCTTCTAAAAATAAGGGGGGCTGCCGTAACGAGCAGCCTCTTTTTTTTGCGTAGATTGTCGCGTTTTGTCGGTAAGTCGATATATTTTAAAAATCGCTGATATATTTCGAGTTGCGGTCGATATATTTGGAAAATCGCTGATATAAATTGAGTTGCGCTGATATATGTGAAAAATCGCCGATATAATTTCATATACCATCAAATCACAAGACATTTGCCCCTCATAAAGGAATATATATTTAAAAGGAGGCGGATTGAAATGAAGAGGGTAATGTACGTTGTATTATTACTTAGCTTTGTCATTGGAATGACAGCTTGTAACGATGAAACGTCCTCAAGTCGCATACTTTTATCGATTGGAAAGCCAGCGAAAGATAATGTTATATATTTTACGCATACAGATAACAGACGAAAGATACAGGAAATACAAGACATGTTTCAAAATAAGAAGTGGAAAAGAAATGAAACATTCAGCACTGTGAATAAGACACCAGATGTCGTCTTTTCAATAGATGAAGACAATGCAGGGTTACCAACATTATATGTTACGGTCTATTTTCATGAAGATGGAGCGGACGTTCTTAACTTGTACGGGGAGTATACGAGTTTAAATAAACAAGAACTTGCAATGCTGAGAGAAAAGATGAGTGCATATTATCCTAAAATGATTTCTGGTCTAGTTTCATAAATTACTTGCAAACAAAATTCCCTTATCCTTCCAAAGTAAATGAAGAGAAAGTGATCTGTCTATATGCAGTTAATGGAATAACACTTGCCACTTTAATTTTCTTTTAATATAATTAATTTAGAATTTTTAAATATTCTAAATTTTATAAAGGTGGGGTTTGTGTGAATCTCGTTCAATCTTTGGCTGAAACGGCGAAAAAGAAGGGGGATAAACCGGCTTATATATTTATGGATCAGTCGGTCTCATATGACCAATTAAACAAAATGGTCACAAGGTTTTCTAGCAATTTAGCAGAAATGGGCATTGGAAAAGGGGACAATGTTGCATTAGTTGTTGGAAATTCACCACATTTTTTGGTCGGTTTATACGGAACAATGAAAGCGGGAGCAACTGTTATTCCAGTTAATCCAATTTATACAGCAGACGAAATGCATTACATTTTACAAAATGGAGATGTAAAAACAATCATCGTACTCGACGTCCTTCTACCTGTTATACAATCTCTTACAACAAGACTTCCTTCATTAGAAAACATCATCATATGCGAAACCTCATCAGATTTTAACCATACAGAAACTGAAAAAATGAAAACGTTTACTAGAATGATAGGGGCTGGAGATGTAACTTACGAAGGTCCTGAACTAGATGAAGAAGATGTAGCGGTTATTCTATACACTTCGGGCACAACTGGAAAACCGAAAGGTGCTATGTTAACTCATAAAAATTTATATAGTAATGCGAGTGATGTGGCATCGTATTTACAATATACGGCTGATGATCGCGTCGTTGCGGCACTGCCGATGTTCCACGTATTTTGTTTAACGGTGGCGGTGAATGCACCGATTGTGAATGGAGCAACGATTTTAATGTTACCGAAATTTAGCCCGAAAGAAGTATTCCGTATTTGTCGTACGTACGAACCGACGATTTTTGCTGGTGTACCGACGATGTACAATTATTTATATTTATTCGAAGAAGCGAGCGCGGAAGATGTGAAGACACTTCGCCTTTGTATTTCAGGTGGTGCTTCAATGCCAGTTGCTCTTCTGCAAAACTTTGAAAAACGTTTTGACGTTATCGTTTCAGAAGGATACGGTTTATCAGAAGCATCACCAGTTACTTGTTTTAATCCGCTTGATCGTCCGCGTAAACCAGGATCGATCGGTACAAATATTTGGCATGTAGAAAATAAAATTGTAAATGAACTTGGGGAAGAAGTACCTGTTGGAGCAGTTGGTGAATTAATTGTTCGCGGACCTAACGTTATGAAGGGATATTATAACGCGCCAGAAGATACAGCTGCGACATTAAAGGACGGCTGGTTGTATACAGGAGACTTAGCGAAGATGGATGAAGAAGGTTACTTCTATATCGTTGATCGTAAAAAAGATATCGTCCTAGTTGGCGGTTATAACGTATACCCTCGTGAAGTAGAGGAAGTATTGTATACACACGAGTCTGTAGCAGAAGTGGTCGTAATCGGCGTTCCAGATGAAAACTTAGGAGAAGCAGTGCGAGCTTACGTCGTTCTGAAACAAACGAACGTAACAGAAGAAGAACTGATGCATTACTGTACGTTACATTTAGCGAAATATAAAGTACCAAAGAGTATCGAGTTTTTAACAGAATTGCCGAAGAATACGACAGGTAAATTGCTGAGAAGAGCTTTGAGGGAAAAAGCGATGCAAGTTTAAAAATAGGGGCAACCATCTTTATGAAGATGGTTGCCTTTCTACTTTTTAGCATTGGTTAAGCTATGGTGCCATATATTTAAACCGTAATATGACTAATGTTGAAGAAATAAGGTGGAACTGTAATCAGTGAGGGACAATCCTCACTGATTTTTATTTAGGAAGAAAAAATAAAATCCAAGTTGACACATATGAATTGCAGAATTAAAATGAAAAGAAATCGAATAAAATGCATTAGAAGCTAATCAGATAAACTGAAGGCGCACAATGTTCACTTTTGTGAATATATTGTGTGCCTTTTTCTATTATATAAACTAAGGGGGCTTAACAATGAAAAAGTGGGGTAAGACAACGTTTATGAAAAGTACAGGTATTGTATTATCGGCAGTTGTGCTTTTATCAGGGTGTGGTTCGGCAACATCCACTAGCAATTCTGAAGGAAGTGGAGATAAAAAAACAGTGGAGCTTTTAAATGTTTCGTATGATCCAACGAGGGAATTATATCAAGACTTTAATAAAGAATTTGCGAAGTATTGGAAGGAGAAGAATGGGCAAACGGTCAATGTAAAACAATCACACGGAGGATCTGGAAGTCAGGCACGTTCTGTTATTGATGGTTTAGAAGCAGACGTTGTTACGTTAGCGCTTGCTTATGATATTGATGCGATTAGCAAGAAGAAACTGTTAGCAGAAGACTGGCAGAAACGATTTGCGGATAATTCAACTCCGTACACATCAACAATTGTATTTCTAGTGCGAAAAGGAAATCCGAAAGGAATTAAAGACTGGGATGATTTAACGAAAAAAGGTGTGTCTGTCATTACGCCTAATCCGAAAACATCAGGCGGAGCACGTTGGAACTATTTAGCGGCGTGGGGATACGCACTGAAAAAATATAATAATAGTGAAGATAAGGCGAAAGAGTTTGTTGGGCAAATTTATAAAAACGTAGAAGTGCTTGATTCGGGAGCGCGCGGAGCAACGACAACATTTGTTGAAAAAGGAATTGGAGATGTATTAATCGCGTGGGAAAATGAGGCGTTGTTATCACAAAAAGAACTTGGAAAAGATAAATTTGAAATTGTAACACCGTCTATTAGTGTACTTGCGGAACCACCAGTAGCGGTTGTAGATAAAGTCGTTGATAAAAAAGGAACGAGAAAAGTGGCAGAAGGATATCTTGAATATTTGTATTCAGAAAAGGGGCAAGAAATTGCAGCGAAAAACTTCTATCGCCCTCGTAACGAAAAGGTAGCAGAAAAATATGCATCTCAATTTCCAAAAGTTCAATTATTTACAGTAGATGAACTATTTGGCGGTTGGAAAAAAGCGCAGGAAAAACATTTTAATGATGGCGGTGTATTCGATCAAATTTATAAAAAATAAGGGGGGATGAGGTGAAAGAAGATGAGGAAAAAACGTGTTTTACCGGGGTTTGGATTATCTCTTGGATTTACAATGCTATATATGAGTTTATTCGTACTTATACCACTTTCTATCGTATTTATTCAAACTTCACAGTTAGGTTGGAAGAAATTTGCTGAAGTTGTAACGAGCGAGCGTGTGCTGCATTCTTATCAAGTGAGTTTAACGACTTCACTTGCAGCAGCGATTGTAAATGCCATTTTTGGCTTATTAATTGCTTGGGTACTCGTTCGTTATACATTTCCAGGGAAACGATTGTTAGATGGATTAATAGATTTACCTTTCGCTCTTCCGACTGCTGTAGCTGGTATTACACTGACAACGCTATATGCCGAAAATGGCTGGGTGGGGAAAATATTTAGTATGTTTCATATAAAAGTAGCTTTTACGCCGCTCGGAATTATTGTTGCACTTACGTTTATTGGTTTACCATTTGTCGTTCGAATGGTGCAACCGGTACTTCAAAATATTGATAAAGAAGTAGAAGAGGCGGCTTCTAGTTTAGGGGCGTCACGCTTCCAAATATTTGTGAAAATCATTTTGCCAGAAATATTCCCAGCTTTACTTGCTGGCTTTTCACTCGCATTTGCACGGGCATTAGGAGAATACGGATCTGTCGTTTTCATCGCAGGGAATATGCCGATGAAAACAGAAATCGCACCGCTTATGATTATGACGAAACTCGAACAATATGATTACGCAGGTGCAACAGCTGTGGCGACCGTGATGCTTATTATTTCTCTCCTGTTCCTTCTTTTTATTAACATGATTCAAAGCTGGAGTAGAAGGCATGAATTAAAAAGTGAATAGGAGGAGAGAAAATGGAGCCAACATTATTAGAAAAGAAAATAATAAAAAAAGTGTCAGCTAAAAAAGAATCTAAACTTGTACCAAGCATATTAATTGCGATTACAGTTTTATTTTTATCTCTCTTTCTATTGCTCCCGCTCGTAACAATTTTTTTGAAAGCTTTTGAAAAAGGATTTGATGTATACTTTGCTGCTATCACTGATCAAGAAGCATTTTCAGCAATTAGGTTAACGCTTCTCGTTGCGTTAATCGTTGTGCCACTTAATACGATATTTGGGATAGCGGCCGCGTGGCTTATTACAAAGTTTCAGTTTAAGGGAAAACAGGTATTATTATCTCTTATTGAACTGCCGTTTGCCGTGTCACCAGTTATCGCAGGATTAGTGTTCGTTTTACTCTTCACACCGAGGGGGGCTCTTGGTGAATGGTTACTCGAACATGGAGTGAAACTTATCTTCTCTGTACCTGGCATTATTATCGCAACAATCTTTGTAACTTTCCCGTTCGTTGCACGTGAATTAATTCCGATTATGCAGGCGCAAAGGAAAAGTGAAGAGGAGGCAGCTTTATCACTTGGCGCAAGTGGCTGGAAAATGTTTTGGCGCGTTACGCTTCCAAATATAAAATGGGGCCTTTTATACGGCATGATTTTATGTAATGCCCGTGCTATCGGTGAGTTTGGAGCCGTTTCTGTTGTATCAGGTCACGTGCGTGGCATTACGAATACGATGCCGCTTCATATTGAAATTTTGTACAATGAATATCAATTTTCAGCAGCGTTTGCAGTAGCGACGTTAATGTCATTAATCGCGGTATTTACGCTTGTTATAAAAAACTGGATCGAATGGCGAATGGAAAAACGACAATAAGGGGGGATTACGGTGAGTATTCAAATTCAAGGTGTATCAAAACGATATGGTACATTTCAAGCGTTGACAGACATTCATTTGGATATCCCAAAGGGTGAACTTGTCGCCTTATTAGGCCCGTCAGGTTCTGGAAAAACGACGTTATTACGAATTATTGCAGGATTAGAAGAAGCGGATGAAGGCTCTATTTCATTTGAAGGGGAAGATCTAACAGACATTCACGTAAAAAATCGGCAAGTCGGTTTCGTCTTCCAACACTATGCGCTTTTTAAACATATGAATGTATTTGAAAATGTCGCTTTCGGTTTAAAAGTAAGAAAGAAAAGCTTAAGACCTTCAGCAGAAGCGATAGAAGAAAAAATAACAGAATTATTAAAGCTTGTAAAAATGGATGGCTTTGCTAAGCGTTACCCAGCGCAACTATCTGGCGGACAACGACAGCGTATCGCACTAGCTCGAGCACTTGCAGTCGAACCGAAAATTTTATTACTAGATGAGCCGTTCGGTGCCCTTGATGCAAAAGTGAGAAAAGAATTACGAAGATGGCTCCGGAAACTACACGACGAATTTCAAATTACGAGCGTATTCGTAACGCATGATCAAGAAGAAGCACTAGACGTTGCGGACCGCATCGTTGTAATGAATGAAGGGCGCATTGAACAAATGGGAACACCGGAGGAAGTATATGAAAACCCAGCAAGTCCGTTCGTGTACGATTTTTTAGGAAATGTAAATTTATTTCACGGCCGCGTCAATAAAGGTAAGCTAAATGTAGGATCGGTAGAACTAGAAGCACCAGAGCATAAACACGTTTCAAACGTAGACGGAGTAGCTTACGTAAGGCCGCATCACCTATCTATCTTTCTTACGAAACAAAGCGTAGATGCAATCCCAGCAAAAGTATTATACTCTCACGTAGTTGGACCTGTCGTATATGTAGAATTAAAACGAGATGGAACAGATGAGTATTTAGAAGCAGAAATTAGTAAAGAACAGTTTAGACAGCTAAGCATTCAAGCGGGTGATGTTGTATACGTACAGCCGAAAGAAGTGAAAGTGTTTATTCCGGAGGATTTTGTAATTTAAGAGAGTTAAAATCAGCAATCTATTAATAAGAGGAAGTCTCCTAAAATATGTTTTAGGAGGCTTCCTCTTTTATTTGTAGTGATAACTTTTTCACATATGAAATATAACAAGGCGCGGGGGGCGTGTTCAAACAGTTATTAAGGAATATATTCTTATTACCTTCTATAAATAAAGGTATTACAGTTAAGGGAGGCACATTTACACCAGGAATATGAAGCTCAGTATATTAGCTTCATTGAATATTAGAACAAAATTGAAAGTGAAAATAAAAGGTTAGTTGAATGATATTTATATCATGTCGTTAGCAAACAATGATCGCATCTATTATTGTTAATCTTAAACTATATAATAAAAATAGATATCTGTCATAATATTTATAAAATTGTTGTTAAATTGTCGGATTTTGTGCACAAAATCTTCAAAACTTTAAAACGATATTTACTTTACTATTTCATTTGTTTACATTGTGATATGTAACATTGAATGGGTATACGTATGCAGACAATAATCCGGTAATGAAGGTTGATCCTGATGGGCATGTAGCTTGGTGGGTTGGTAGTGCAGTAATTGGTGCTGGTTTGGAGTAGCTAAATATTTATACCAAAACAGGAATTCTGGATATACTTGGAAAAGTGGTTTGAAAGCTGCAGG
Source organism: Bacillus cereus group sp. BcHK124 (assembly GCF_027712065.1). NCBI lineage: Bacteria > Bacillati > Bacillota > Bacilli > Caryophanales > Bacillaceae > Bacillus > Bacillus cereus group sp. BcHK124. The sequence goes on along the minus strand of NZ_JAQFPJ010000017.1, from coordinate 79,395 downwards.
GAGAATGTTTGGGTTTATAACTCCTATGCAAGGGGGCGAATCCCGTTTAAACAAGCAGTACGTAACGTGTCTCGTTTTATTGGAAACCCGAAAAAACACTTTAAAAGGCTTCCAGGTGCACGATTAGAAAGGCTAGCTAAAGCGAAGAAGAATTCTACAAAAGCAAAGTTAATGCGTATTTCTAATGCGATAGGAAAGCGTAAATAAATTTAAGAAGGAGAATTTAGGATTGGTAGAGATTTTAGAATATTTATTAATTTTGGGTTTGAATATGCTAGTAGCATCTATCGTATTTTTACAAGAGTACTGCATAGGTGGTATAAGACTGTTTCATTATAAGAGAATCTTTGCCATGATCCTAGTAATACGTTCGTTGTTGAGTATATGGATTATTTACCCTACGACAGCTACCTTGTTAGGGACGCTAAATATCTTAGTGATTCAATCAGTTATATTACTTTGCCTTTGGGGGCTTATGCAGTGTGTAAAGAAGTACGAGGGAAAGTGGTATATTACAATGATTGCACTTATTATGTATGGTCTTAGCTGTTATTTTCATATTATGTATGCGAAAACGGTATAGATAATTAGAGGGGATTTATAGTGGAACATGTGATAGTTATGATGGATGGGAAACACAAGTTGTAATAATAAAGAAGGAATATTCTAAATTAAATTTTAGATAGTCTTTTTTATTGTAAAAATAGGTACTGAATTAATAATAACCACTAAATGTTGGAAAAAGAGTGGTTCAAAAAGGATATAAGCCAGTAGTTAGACAATTAAAATCCAATTACGAGCGTTTTAAGAAGAATCCTATAAAACAGATTAAAAGGAACCCAGGTGCTAGACTTGGCGGAATGAAAAGGGCGAAGAAACAAAGGGAAAAAGCATTTGAAAATTCAATGACAGCGAAACTTAGGAAGATTTCGAATGTAGTGAGAAGACGTTAATGAAGGGAGACTAAAAGTGTTTATAGAAATTGTAGAATTTGCTTTTATCTTGGCTTTAGTAGCTGTATTAACATTAACTGTTATGTTGCAAGATATATTTTTTATAAATATAAATAAACAATATACTGAAACACGTATTGGGACAATTATTTTTAGTATCCGTATGTTGTTTGGGGCATGGGTAATATTTGTTACGGAAACTACTATAATTACTATCTCAAAAGTGACTGCAATTCAATTAATTATTTTACTTCTTATTTGGGTATGCTCGAAGTATGTACAAAAAAATCGTGAAAATTGGCTAATCACTATAGTTGCTTTTGTTATTTATGGTGTTGGTACTTATATTTATATTCAGTTTGCTTTTAAAGGCTATTAATATATCACCAGAAAAATTAGTGGTCAGAAAGATTCATTTGTTAAATGTGTGTATGAATGAAGTACATGAAAAGTTACTATATGATGTAGAAGAGGATAAGAAATAAATAGAGAAATAATTTGGAGAAGGAAGAGCAAATATAGGCTCTTCTCTCTTTTGGTATACATTAATTTTCTTATGATTATAAAATCATAAGAAGAAACGTTAGAGGAGGAAGTTTTTGAAGGATGTTGATATTCAGGAAATATTAGATGAATTATGGGGGCTACAATTTTAGATACCCAATTAAACATATTAAATGATAGTATGAAATTCATACTACAGATAATTGATGATGGAGCTATAAAGGAGATTAAATTGGAATTTATAGATGTTTCAGCATTTTACTATGTAAAAGATGATGAGAATTTAAGGTTTGAATTTTATAATAGAGAAAAAGTGGAAGCAATACAAGGTTTAATTAGTCAGGGAGAGAATAAATGGAATCAGTATTATTTAATGAATTAAATTATACGTTACAGATCGGGAAAATTCGTATGTTTATACCAGATTCTAGTTCAAAGGAATATATTATTTTTGAAGATTTAGCCGAGCTTTTAGATTTAGAGACGAATTATGATGCAATGGTGTTTATACGAAATCAAGTTAAAGGAGCTGGAATAAAAGGTAAGGTTCGTTTTGATTCAGAGAGCGATTGTGTAGAAATATATTCAACCAGTGGAAAGACGTTGTTACAAGTTGCGATTTTAGTGAATGAACTTATAGACGAAGCATTTACATTTGCGAATCAAAGAGAGTATGAACAGTTTATTGGATCTTGGAAACGACCTAAAAAGCAAAAATGGAAAGTTGGAGATGTATTTTCTATCCCTTTACCAAATGAAACATATTTCTTCGGACAAATTGTTGAATTGATGGAAGACGTGTTTCCTTTATGTGTTATATTTGATTTGCATTTGAAAACAGTGCCTACGAAAGAGGGTATTGATAATGCTAACATTTTAACAGCTTTGATGCTTAATGGAATGGTATTTGACGATTATACTTTTAAGGTTATTTTTGAAATGGAAATAATGGGAGAAATAACCGAAAACACTAGGAGAAATCCAGTTAGAAATGTGACTTGGTCTACTTCTCATTTAGTAGATTTCTGCATGGAATATAAATTAGAAGAGAAACAAGAATTTGTAGAAAAGATACTTGCTAATAGAAATTTTGTAATCGAGTATAAATGAGGATAGCAATTTTTATCCGTACTATAAAGTAATATGTATTTTCTCTGGCTGAAATTATTGATCTTTATTATGAAAATCGCGAAATAAATTTGTATAGCGAATTTGTACATGTAGGGGAATGATAAGATGAATTTTGAATTCAAAAGAGTTCAGTGTATTGAAGATAGTAATATATATCGGGTGGATAATTTTACTGACATATATGAAACGGATTTAAATAGTAATGATGATTGTAATATTGATAATTTGAATTTGATTTTTCAACAGAGGATTCATCAATTTATTATACATGTAGGTAAATCAGAAGTATTACATTTTAAAGAGGAAGTCGATTCTAAAAATATTTTCTATAAGATTTTAGATTTGGGAAAGAATAATATTTTCTTTGTTTTTGAATCTATACGAAAGAAAGAAGTACTTTATATTATCAATCTATTTTATAGTGTAAGTATAGAAAACACGTTAGCTATAATTTGTTTTGGAGAAAAGGTTCATATTGAATTTGAAAAAATAACTCAAAGTAGGATTATAGAGTATGTAATGGGAAATTGTTTTGTTCCTAAAATCACATTAGTCCCATCATCGGCATGTGCTTTTATTCAATATGATGGTGCATTATTAACAATTGTTAGTAACAATTTAGAAATATAGAGACAGAGTAAGGAAGGATTGATAGTAGTTTTAGAATTTATTGCAATTATTATTTTGAATATTTTGATAGCGTCTGTTATTCTTTTACAAGATTACTATGTGGGGAGTATAACACTATTTTATTATCAAAAAATCGCTGCTGCGGTTATAGTTATACGTTCACTTTTGAGTATATGGATTACCTATTCTATGATAGCTACACTAGTGGGAACATTAAAAATCTTAGTAGTTCAATTAGTTATATTACTTTGCCTTTGGGGGCTTATGCAGTGTGTAAAGAAGTACGAGGGAAAGTGGTATATTACAATGATTGCACTTATTATGTATGGTCTTAGCTGTTATTTTCATATTATGTATGCGAAAACGGTATAGATAATTAGAGAGTATTTATAGTGGAACATGTGATAGTTATGATGGATGGGAAACGCAAGTTGTAGAGTGATAATAAAGAAGGGCTAGTCTAAATTAAAGTTTAGATAGTCTTTTTTTATTGTAAAAATAGGTACGTGAATTACTGTTATTAAGCTAATGTGAAATAAATTAATATGCCATTTCATTTGTGAAAGAAAATAATTATGATGAGTATAAATTTTGTATAGAAAAGCAAGCAGATTGGTGAGGAATAATTAAAATTTCCTTTTATGACGAATATAACATTAATCCATTATATCCTGTGGATGGTGTATGAAATTACAAGGACAAATATTATACTATCCCTATAATACTCGTGGGACAAATCAAAATAGAGAGCGGAAGGAATTATATGAACAAAAAAGAATTAAAATTAAAGCTACTGCAAGGTCTAGGTGAAGCATTAAAAGAAAACGGTTATAAGACTAGGATTACACAGCAAAGTTTTGTGAAAAAATTTGATAAAGGAAAAATCAGTATACATTTAGCCTTTATCAATCATCTAGAAGATTTTGATGTGATGGTGGATGTGGGAATTCGTTTTGATGAATTAGAAAATATGAAAAATCAATGGGATGATGGTTTAACAATTAGAGAGAAAAAGGAGACCTATACAATTGGAGTTGAATTAGGGAATTTAGTTTATAGAGAGCAAAAAAGATGGCGTGTTGAAAAGGAAGAAGATATTTTACCTGTTACTATGGATATTTTAAAAGCAGTTAAGGAATACTTCATTCCATATATTGATAAGTATGTAGATATAGAAAATGTATTTGATTTATGTGTAAGAGATGATGACGAAGCTTCATTATTAGGTACAACATTTGAGGGATATCGAGCGCAAAATGCAATTGGATTAGCTTTGTTATTAAATAAAGAAGAGATGTTAGAGCAAATCATTGAAAAAAAGAAAGGGTATTTAAAGAAGCGGGATAAATTTCAATTAGAGTTATTTGAAAACTTTCTTGTTAATATGAATTTAGGATAGATAAATTTAGTTATTCATTTTAATGATTATAGTAGGTTTAATTGTTGATATTTAGTTACTCTTGCTAGAAAAACATTAGACTCTGTTTTTTTATTAATCGTAAGTATTAGCATTCTCTATGTATGATAAAGAAATGGGTATGTATTACTTAATCGCTTGTTACTATAATTCAGATCACGGTGTGTTCCTATCGGTGAATTCTGATTGAGGTGACGCGGGTGATTCTGTAACACAGAATGGATATATGTATGCGAATCATAATCTAATGATGTTTATGGATCCAGATGGGAATCGTGGGATTAAATTTCTTTTGCAATTAATAAAAGATGAAGTCCACAAAAATTCGCATAGTACAAAAGCCCCCGCCATAGGATATTCTTTAAAAAATAAAAAAAACATGCAGTATTAAAGTATGTTGAGATAACAGAAAGAACTAAAAGGTATAGACAAAAATTTTATAAGTAGCATAACGCTTATATGCTATTCGAAGCAAAAGGGGCAAAAAAATGCATGAATGGCAACATAAAAAAGGAAAATAATGAATAGCGTTCACCACTAAATAAAAGTGACTATTAAAAAGGGTGAGTGATTATGAAGTTTTTTTAGTGGTGAATTAGAAGGGGATATTGCTGAGGAATTTATAAATATAATTTCAGAAATCGGTAGTGAACTGAGGGATTAAATAGCAATGATGACAGTAGCGAAGTAGAAGAAATAGCTATAATCCCTATAGTAGCTAAAATAACTCCGAAATATGAAGATGCGGGCTTTTTTTAAGAAAGAAAACTTTTTAAAAGGAAGAGTAAAGAAGCAGATTTTAGATTAAGTATTGACTATGAAACATTTTTATCTGCAGATTATGCTACGAGAAAAATATTGATAATTAGAAATGTTATTCAATCTATTAGAATATTAGGGGAAAGGGCTAACTCTGATTTTAATGTAATAAAGTTAGAGCAAGATATTTTACAAGTGTTTGATATTGACGTGAGTATATAGTAGGTCATTTTACAGATGAATATTATGTAGTATGTTTACGTTCGGAAAAGCAAGTGTTTGTTATGCGGAAGAATGGATTATGGATTAAAATAAAAGCTACAAAAGTTTCTATGTTGAGAATGAAAATGTACTCGAATTTTTTTGGGCGTTTTTTACAACTTCTATATTTAGAATCACTGAGAGGATTTTCATCTATATGAAAGATATCGTATGTAAAGAGTTAGTAAGTTTTAAGTCCATTGTTGAAGTTTATCAGTTTAAAAAAATGAGTTTGGATTATAAACAAAATGTAATGTTACTTGTACAAAAGAATACGGATCAGCCTTGTATAATTTATTTGGATAAAAATAATTTACATATAAAGAGTTTCAATTTAAATGTGGATATTGATGTTGAATCTGTCCAATGTATGCAACGAATCGGAGAGAGGTGGTTGCTTATATTTAATTATGAAGGTGATAATGCAGTTATTTATAATCCAGACGGAAGTGAATATTGTAAGTTTTATGTCGGAGAAGGGATTCAAGATTGTCAGGTTGATGTGAATGAAGATATATGGGTTAGTTATTGTGATGAAGGGGTTTTCGGAGAGTGCCCAATTGGAGTAAATGGTATAGTTGCTTTTGATTCTAAAGGGCAATTGATTTTTAATCATTATGATCAATATGTAGAAAGGTTTAATGTGCCTCCTATAGATGATTGTTATGCAATGAACGTTATAGATGGAGACGTTTGGCTCTATTATTATTCAGAATTTCCTTTAGTTCAAATGAAAGATAAAGAAATTCATATGTCATGGAATGAAATACATGTAATTAAGGAAATATGGTCGGAAAGTTTTGCGGTTGCCCAAGGTAAAGTAGTATTCATTACGCAAGATAAAAAGTTGGTTGTTTATGATTTAAATAATAATCATGTGCATGATATAAATCTTTGTAATGAACTGGGAGAACCGATTCAATTTGTTACTTATTATAGCCGCGGATCTGTTATGTATTTTCAGACGGACGATACGCTGTATTTTGTTGATGTACTTAATATATGAGGTGATAAAGTTGAATGAGCGTTTAGAGAGAATTAAAATCTTAAGAGAAAAGGTAGAAGAAAAGGCTACTAGACAAAAATTTTTAATGTTATGTCCATCCATAAAAAATTTCGAAGTTATTAGTGGAGACACAATAGCTTCAGTAGTAGAGTTCTTAATTCATGAGACACCTACTCCTATCAAAGTTATTAGTGAATCAGATACTGAACAAATTATCAATGAAATAAAAGAATTTGAATGTGAATTAACTAGTTTATTGTCTAAGAAGATTATTGTATGGTATGCACATGAAAACTGGGACTTTGGTGTGCAAATAGAGTTAGAAGATTTTATGTTATATACAAAAGAAGTATTACATTTCATTGGATATGATAATGATGATCCGCAAAGGGGCTTACTTTTTTCTAGTCTTATTGTAGTAGATGAGTCTATGAGAAGTGGTTTTACTTTTCTAAAGAATGAGTATAATGTCGAGATAGTACTTTGGAAAGAAAGCTAAATGTATAAGATAGAAGGAGTAACGAAATGGATATTTACGATTTAGCTGATGATGTAAATTCAAAAGAAACACTAGTAGAATTCTTGTTTCACCTTCAAAAAGATTTCAAAGAAAATCAAGAAGATTGGGAGAATACAACATTAGCCGATTACTTAGAATCGATGGAAGCGTGGCTAAATGATTGTGATGGTGTTTTTCAAAATAAAGGTGAAGAGATGCCTAAAGATATATCATGGAATTTTTTAGCATTGTGAAACAGATTCTTTTTTATAATTAATCTGCTATAAACTGAAAAAACTTGAGAAAATTTATAAATCTTTCTATTCAAAATGAATTATAACTGTTTTTTTGAATAACTGTGCTGTAATTTAACGTCTTCTCTACTAGAAAAACTGGCAAATAGGAAAAGAAACAATTGTGAAATGGGTTCTTTTTATAATTAATGTGCTATAAACTAAAAAACTTGATAAAATTTTATTTATATTGAATATTCTGTCTTTTGTTGCTAAAATTTGTAATGTATTACCAATAATTTGAAAAGGAGTTGTTAGTATGAGTAATGTTTTAGCAAAATTATTTGGGGTAAAAAATGAGGTTGTTGGTCCGCAATACTATGAAGAAGGTTGTGACTATGATAGTTATTGTGGTACAAGCCGTCGCACATTACTTCGTCATTATGGTAACGGACGTTTTGTTGCTGTTGGTTGTTGCTAAAAGTGTAAAATTCAAAGCTAAGAATATAAAATTCTTAGCTTTGAATCCTATTAAATTAAAGATAGAAAGGCGTTTAATATGATTGTATATCTTCTATTATTTTTCATATGGTTACTTTTTCTATTAGTTCTACTTATACAAATTAGTAAGTTGAAAAAAGCGCTCGCTCTATTACCCAAACCAAAATTTATTCAGAAAAAATCAAGCTCCTTAATAAAAAAAGATATTAGCAATATATTACAATTACCAAATTCCTATTCCATCCATGATGAATCTATTATCTTGTTAATGGCTGCATCATGTAAAATATGCCATGAAAAATTAAATGAAATTATTCATAAAAATAAGCACAAATCACATAACCTAATAATATATTTATATTCCGAAACCCCAGATTTATACAATCAATTTAATAATAGTATTCCGGCGCATTGTAAGATTCCAGTATTTCCTTTATCTGAGATTCAAAAAAAACAATTACAAATATTTGTTTTCCCGACATTTATACGTATAAATTCTGAAGCTACTATTACTAAATTCTCTCCAATATCTGACAATGTCCTCTAAAAGAAAAAAAGTGAGGGTTTTTTATATGTTCATTACTTACATACTAAGAACTATTAAACTAATTTGGAAACTCAATAAGATTTGGTTTTGCTTTTCTAGCATATTCATGATTATTTTAGGGATGTTACCTGTGGCTACAATATGGACTACAAAAGAACTTGTTAACAATGTATCCACCATCATTACAAGTGAAAATAAAAATTATACATTAGCTATTACTCTGCTTGTACTACAATTTTTGCTATTATTAATTGAAACTATCATTAAACAATTACAGTATTATATTGACGAAAATATGCGCTTTAAGCTCACTAAATTTTTAACTGAAGAAATTGCTTATAAGACATTTAAAATACCGTATTCATATTTTGATAATCCTGATTTTTATAACTATACCAATCGAATAAAATCAAATACTGGTAGACGTCTACTATCACCAATTAACAATTTATTTTTAATTGCACAATCTTTAATAACCATTTCATCTTTAATTATTTTTTTACTCTCTATTCATTGGAGTTTAGCTGTAGTTGCTAGTATTACCTTTTTTCCAGCTCTCTTCATAAAATCATATCTTGGTAAACAAGGATTTGAACTCACAAAAAAAACTACTCCCCTCTTAAGGGAGACAAATTATATAGAGAACTTGTTAATGCAAAAAGATACGATTAAGGAAATTAGAATTTTTAACCTACATACGTACTTCATACAAAGATGGGAAAAAAAATATAATAAAAATATGAGTTATTCTTTAAATTTCTTAAAAACCAAAAGTAAAGCGGAAATATTTTTAGATTTGCTAGTAGCTCTTTCATATTGTGGTTCGGCCGGAATTATTATTTGGCTCATTAAAAAATCTGCTGTTAAAATTGGTGACTTCGTTTCTATAGGACAAGCAGTACATAATACACAAAATGCATTACATAACATTTCAGCTAATTTGGCTCAATTATATGAGGATGTATTATATATATATGACTATTTTCATTATATCGATTCACTAGATGAGGATGAAATAAATAACGATGAACAAGTACCATTTCCTAGTGTTTTACAATATGGCATACGCTTTGAAAATGTATCTTTTTCATACCCTAATAATAAAAATAAAATTTTACAAAATGTATCTTTTTCTATATTACCTAATGAAAAGATAGCAATAGTCGGTCATAATGGATCTGGAAAAACTACATTAATAAAATGCCTGCTTGGACTATATCCACTTACATCTGGAAATATATATATTGATAATATACCTATTAACAAAATTCAATTACATTCTTTAAGAGAGCACACGACAGTAATGTTTCAAGATTTTATTCAGTACCATTTAACCATAAGAGAGAATATCGCTCTTGGTAATGTTTCCGAAATAAATAATGATGAAAAACTAAAAAATGTAGCTATGCAGTCAGGAATCCATGAAGATATCCAACTATACCCGAATGCATACAACACTCCATTAGGGAGATTTTTACAAGAGGGTGAAGAGCTCTCAGGAGGTCAATGGCAAAAATTGTCAATATCTCGATCGTTATTTAAAAATGGTAATATCATGATTCTAGATGAGCCAACTGCTGCGTTAGATCCTATTTCAGAAAGGGAAATTTTTGATAAATTTGAATTACTGACTAACCAGAAAACTACAATTATGATTTCTCATAAAATGTCTGCAGCTAAATTAGCAGATAAAATTGTTGTATTAGACAATGGTGAATTAGTTGAGTTCGGTACTCATGAAGAGCTTTTCCTGAAAAAAGGGAAATACTATGAATTATACACAACCCAAGCAACTCTATATCAAAATAAACTTGATGAGGTTTTAATATGAATGAAATTATCTTAATTTTAAGGATATTAATAGGTACTCTTTTTCTATCGTCCTCTATTAGTAAACTATTACATTTTAGCAAACACGTTGTCATTGTAGGGGAATATAAAATCCTCCCCAAAAAATTCATAAAATTCTTTTCTAGGGTGGAAGTAAGCCTTGCGTTAATTTGTTCCATTTCACTCATTCTAGGATTATTACAGCTTTGGGTAGGCGCTATACTTTTACTTTTATTAATTATGTATACAATAGGAATCATTGTTAATTTATATAGGAAGAGAACCAATATTTCTTGCGGATGTGGTGGAATTGTAGGAAATCATAACTTATCTTGGACTTTAGTGTTTCGCAATATTTTTTTAGTAGGATTAATTATTTTCCTTATTAAAAATGAAACAGATTTTTTCAGCTTGCAATCTCTTCTTATATATGAAAAGGATATATCACTAATTTTCAATCATAATGGAATCTTCTCTATACTTTTATCAACATTCTTAGTTTTATTAATAGCAATTTTAAACTCAACATTCACAATTTATCGTAGTATGAATCATTTTTTATATCTTACAAAACAAATAAAGGAGTGAAAGATATGAACTGGACGGATTATTTACTTTGGGCTTGCATGATTATCCAAATGATTATTTTCTTTTTGTTAATTAGGTTAGTAACAGACTTCTTGAATAAATTCCAAAATCAAGTAAATATAATCGAATTTAAAAATTCTGCTAAGACAAATATGGAGATAAACAAAGAAGAGTTAATGAAAAGCTAATAAATAAAAATTTTTAACCTTTGAGTCTACATAAACTAAACTTCATATCTTGACATTTAGAAAGTAAAGTAGTTACTTAAATTTCTTTTATAGAACAGTTCACTTTAAATGGTTTAGCGATGTAATTTGTTTATAAAAAACATTTAGCACCCCTAATAAATAAGGAATAAAAATTTGTTCCCTTTCAATTCAAGTACATGAAGTGTTTCTTTTTCCTGAATTTGTTGTAAAAACTGGTTCATTAGGCTACCATCAGTAGAGATTCTCTACTGATGGTAGCTTCACTTTATAGGAAAGGTTAGGCTAACATGAAAAAAAATTTTGCACAAACATATTTAACGATACCGTTCCACCTATTCTTATCGTTTATTATCATTATATTTATCGGCACATTACCGCACTTATTTATTGGGATGAAGATCGACTTTAACAATTACCTGCACACACTTACGGACGTCACCTCTAAATTAATAGGGTGGGATCCATTAACTTACACGAAATTTGCAAAACCCCTATTTCCTCAAATTCTAATTCAATATGGAAACACGGTTATTATCTTTTTAGCTGCTCTTTTTATTTCCGTATTAGTTTCTTTTATGACTGTTTATGCCTTGTTGCTACTCCCTGTAAAAAAAAGAGAAAGAATAAAATCATTTTTTTTACTATTAGAAGCAATTCCTGATATTTTTATTATTTTGTGTCTCCAATTACTTGTCGTTTGGATTTATAAACAGACAAACTTTTTAATCGCAAATATAGCTGGTACAAAAGACAACTCAATCTTACTATTTCCGATTATTTGCTTAAGTTTTCCAACTATTCTTATGTTTAACAAGCTACTATTGCTACGTTTTGAAAATGAATTACAAAAAGATTATACCTTGCTAGCACGCGCCAAAGGATTTGACACGTTTTATATTCTCAATCATCACGTTCTAAGAAACATCTTTTTAAGTACTCTCTACTTCTCAAAAACAAATATTTGGTATATGTTATCTAATTTATACATTATTGAATATTTACTCAATGTTCAAGGTATTTTCACATTTTTAAAAACGTATAATACCGAATTAGAACCAGCACCTGAAATATTTTGCGTTACACTGTTTTTAATTTACATTCCTATTTTTATTGTCTTTAAGCTTTTCAATATTTTCATACCTGATGAGCTGAAAGGAGAATCTTAACATGTGGGCCCATTTAAAAAGAGATAAGTATTTCATAATTTGTATATCCTTTTTGTTTCTATTAATCATAGTAAGCATCGGAAATTCCATATTTTTTGATGGGAAAGTTCGCCAAACATCTATTCTATATGATGAAAGTGGTAATGTACAAGCGGCACCATTTCCCCCTTCTTTCACTTTTCTGTTAGGTACGGATATGAAGGGATTTGATTTATTACATAGAGTAGTAGATGGAGCGAAATGGACCATTGGTATATCGTTGTTGATAGCATTTCTACGAACATTTATCGGGCTAGTAATTGGATTATTCTTCGCTTTTTATGTAAGAAAAAGTTTTAAGACACTTGAAGCTCTCTTTGATTGTTTTACAGTTGTTCCAATGACCCTCATTGGTTACTTTATTCTTGATACAGTACTGCGTTTTCAAAATGGGTCTCCAGTTCCCTCTTTCTTTGAACGAGCATCCTTTGAAATCATAGTCTTAGTCATTCTCGCTTTACCCGTTCTTATATTTTATTTTGCAAAAGAGACAAAAAAGATACTGAATGAAGAATTTATAGAAGCTGCTACAATATTAGGAGGAAGCAAATTTCATCTCGCTATAAAACACATATTTCCAAATATATTTCCTATTCTAATCATTGTCATGATGCAACAATTTGTACAAACTTTAATCATTTTCTCTCATTTTGGTATTTTAGAATTATTTTTTGGTGGTACAATTCTTTTCTACGGAAATGAAGTTGAGTCAGTTAGCAATGAATGGTCAGGTTTAATTGGTCTCTATTTTCGTTCCCTCTCTGTTCAACCTTGGATTCCAATGGTTCCTATTACATTTTTCATCCTGACTATTATTACAGCACATATTATGCTACAAAGGATACAATTAGCATTTGAAAAACGACACATGAAACAAACATCTCAAGAACCAATAGAACAACTCAATACTTCTAATTTTACACAACAACTCCCCGCTAATTCATTTACACTCTATGATGACAAATAGTATTGGAGAAATATATTCCTATAGGGGAGCTTAAAACATCTTTTTTAGTAAAAAGGGATATTTATATGAAGAAAAAACTAGAGATATTGAAAAAACCTAAAAGAATTTTCATCTGAGACAGCAGAGGAAATGGATGGTGAAAATTAAATGAAAAATAAATTGTAGAAAGAAGAGCTGATATCAGCTTTTCTTTTTTATAAATATCTTATATATAAACAGTTAAGGGGGAAAATATAGTATTTGCAACGTACAAATATGATGAAAATAATGTAGGACGGATTTGTTTATGATTTAAATAATAATCATGTGCATGATATGAATCTTCGTAATGAACTTGGAGAACCAATTCAATTTGGTACTTATTATAGCCGCGGATCTGTTATGTATTTTCAGATGGATGATAGGCTGTATTATATTGATGTACTTAATATGTGAGGGAATAATGGAAAGAAGGCAAAATGTATTAGAGTGTTAAATTTGTAGGAAAAGAGTTGGAATTATGCACAATATTATTATAAAAAAATTGGAACCCGTATATGGAAAAGATACAAAAACTGTAAGGACAGGAACTAGGGTGTTTGGAAATGTAGATAAAGTTAATTGGATGAATGTAGTGAATCCGCCGCTTAGTAAAGAAGAAATTCAAGTATTTGAAGATGAGATGGAAACTGTATTTCCAGAACCATATAAATACCTACTATCTCTTATGAACGGAAGCTTTTTGGCAAATTTAGTTCGTATAGCAGGGCAGCCGAAAATTGGTGGTCTTTCTGATGAGGAAGAATATTTTCAACCGTTTGATTTGTATAACTTTCAACAACTATATGCTTCTAAAAAAATTCCTGATTCATATTTTGTCTTTGCAGATTCAATGGATTTGGGCACAATATATGCTATTAGCGAAGAGAATAGAGTATTAGAATTACATTTAAGAAATAAGAAAGTTTTACGAGATTTAGGAACTATGGAAGAATGGTTGGATTTATTATTAGAAGAAGCGGTGCGTGGTTGAGTGTGATAGAAAAGGAATGTATACGATAGAAGGAGTAACGAAATGGATATTTACGATTTAGCTGATGGTGTAGATTCAAAAGAAAAACTAGTAGAATTCTTATTTTACCTTCAAAAAGATTTCAAAGAAAATCAAGGAGATTGGGAGAATATAACGTTAGCCGATTACTGAGAATCGATGGAAGCATGGCTAAATGATTGTGATGGTGTTTTTCAAAATAAAGGCGTTAAAATATAAAAAGTGCACCCAACAATCTGGGTGCATTTTTTCATAACCATTATATATTCCTCCTCATCAATTCCCCAACTTGCGTCGCAACGTACTCAACATCATTATCAATTTCATCCAATACGTAAGATTCCAAAATGCCCATGACAGCTGTTCCTAAAAACTTTAAAACGATTTGTTTATCAATGTTTTTATTTACGGATGTATTTGTGTTTAATTTTTTTTCTAGTTCACCCATGATGAACGTTAGGAACTTTTTCTGAAATGATAATGTGCTGTTGCTTCTAAATAACGATGCGAAAAATGGTTTGTGTTCTTTGAAGTATTCAAACCATATGACAGTTCCTTCTATATAGCCTTTTGTTTGTTTTATATCACATATTTCTCTTAATTGATTTAAATGGTCGTCCACAATTTTGTCTAATAAATTGTATTTATCTAGGTAGTGTAGGTAGAAAGTTTTTCTTCCGATGTTTGCTTTTTCTGTAATATTTTTTACTGTAATTTCGTCAAAGCCATCTTCAATTAGCATTTCGATAAATGCGGATTGAATGGCGTTTTGTGATTTTATAATTCTTCGATCGATTTTCTCCATATGGTGTTCCTCCGTTATTGATACACATATTTCGTTATGTGTGTATTATCACCCAAATGCGTAAATGTGGTCATTGAAACAAGTGGTTGCTCGCTTTATTATAAATATACACGTGAGTATTAACTCTCACAAGTGTAAATGAAAAATAAAATAAGGGTGGTTTTATATATGGCAGTTACGAAGAGAAATGTTCATTTTTATGCAAGAGGATTACGAGTTGCAGGTATTTTAAATATTCCTGTAGGTGCTGAGGAAAAGAAACAAAATGCAGCGATTGTTTGTGTGCATCCAGGTAGTAGCTGTAAAAATCAAACGGCAGGATTATATGCAGAGAAGTTAGCAGAACAAGGTTATGTAACGCTTGCGTTTGATGCATCGTATCAAGGTGAAAGTGAAGGTGCACCGAGATATATGGAAGAACCAGCTGCGCGCGTTGAAGATATTCGCTCAGCGGTAGATTATTTGACTACTCTTCCTTATGTAGATGAAGAACGTATCGGTGTGTTAGGTGTTTGTGCGGGCGGTGGTTATGCGGTAAATGCTGCGATGACGGAGCGCCGTATTAAAGCAGTTGGCACAGTTGTAGGTGCAAATATCGGCCGATTAAATCGTGAAGCTGATCCAATTGGGGTGTTAGAGGCAATTGGTAAACAACGTACTGCTGAAGCACGCGGAGCAGAGGCGATGATTACAAACTGGATTCCTAAAAATGAGGAGGAATTAAAGGCGGCAGGTATGACGGATATAGATATTGTAGAAGCAGTTGAGTACTATACAACACCGCGAGGGCAAAGTGTTAACTCTCCAAATAAGTTAAACTTTACGAGCATGGGATCGGTAATTGGATTTGATGCGTTCCATTTAACAGATACATTATTAACACAGCCGTTACAAATTATTGTCGGCAGCAAGCAAGGCGCATTCGGTTCTTATAAAGATGGTCATGAGTTGTATGAGAAAGCAGCTTCAGAGAAAAAAGATTTACTTGTTGTGGAAGATGCGAGTCATTATGATTTATACGACCAACCAGAACCAGTAAAAATTGCAGTTGAAAAATTAACAAGTTTCTATAACGAAAATCTGTAAAAGTAATTTTGTTTTGAATTGCACCTCTAATTGTTAGGTTTGCATCTAGCAGTTAGAGGTTTTTATTATGAAGATTGCTGTGCTTAATATTTACGTTAAACGTGCATAACAAGATATAATAGAAGAAATCAAGAAGGAGGCTGGCTGTGAAAAATCTTCGTTATTTCAATATATTTACTATGTTACTTGTATATACACTACTCATGTTTTACATCGGCTGGAACGGTTGGGTTTGGCTTCATGCGGTGTTTGGCTGGGAATCTTGGGGGTATTACGCTTTCGTAGTCGGATTTATTTCATATGCGTACATTCTCGTGCAAGTGTTTAAGTTCTTGCCATTTCTACGAACGATAGGGTCGATTTGGTTTGCGGTCATACAATATGCGCTTATGCTGTTGCCCTTAGCAAATATTACGGTCTTTCTTTTACAGTTTACAGTGGAGAAAGAAGTGGCAATTATTTGGACAGGAACGGCCGTGTTACTTGCGTTTATCTTTATTTTTGCATATGGAGTATTCAACGCATATAGTCCAGTAGTTAGGAAGTACGAGGTGCACATACCGAAAAAAGTAGAGGGACGTAAAAGCTTACGCATTGCGATGGCTTCTGATATGCATTTCGGTAAATTATCTGGCGTGTCGCATTTAAAAAGACTTGTCCGTCATGTAAATGAGATGGAGCCTGATATTATTTTACTGCCAGGTGATATTATCGATGACCATCCAGGCGTATTCATTCAAAAAAATATGGGACAAATTATGAAGCAAATGAAAGCTCCATTAGGCGTATATGGTGTGTTAGGAAACCACGAATATTATGGACGAGCGGTTCCTGAATTTTTACAAGAGATGGATAAGATTGATATTCGTATTCTGTTAGATGAAGTGATTACAATTGAAGATCAATTTTACCTCGTTGGAAGAAGAGATAAAACAGAGCGAGATCGTCAAAGCTTTGAAAATCTAATGAGTACGGTAGATAAATCTATGCCAGTTATTGCAATGGATCACCAACCATTCGAGTTGAAACAAGCAGCGGAGGCTGGCGTCGATTTACTACTATCCGGCCACACGCACCGCGGACAAATGGCGCCGAATCATATTGTAACGAGAAGAATGTACGAATTAGACTGGGGATACGCACAAAAAGGTGCATTCCACGCGATTGTTTCTTCTGGTTTCGGATTCTGGGGACCACCGCTTCGACTTGGAAGTAGATCTGAGATTGTGCAGGTGGAAGTTACGTTTGAATAGTGGGATAAGGAGAAAAGGGCTGATTAATAAAAATCAGTTCTTTTCTCTTTCATTTAGAAGACGCTGCTGAAATAAAGGGGGATTATAAGTGATTATATCAGATGTTATTTACGGTGAATTTAAAGTGGATCCAGTAGTAGAAGAATTAATTGCAAGTAAGTCTGTGCAAAGACTAAAAGGTATTCATCAAAATGGCGCAAGCTACTTAATAAATGAGAACTGGAATGTAACGCGCTTTGATCATTCAGTTGGTGTTATGTTGTTAGTGAAAAAACTAGGTGGTTCAGTAGAAGAACAAATTGCAGGTTTACTGCATGATGTATCACATACTGCTTTTTCTCATGTGATTGATTATGTTTTTGATAATAGAAATGAAAGTTATCATGAAGAGATATTTGGCTCTGTTGTGAAAAACTCAGAAATTCCAGTGATTCTTTCAAAGTATGGTTATAACTATGAAGATATTTTATTAGATGATTCGAAGTGGACGTTACTCGAAAGGTCAGCACCAGAATTATGCGCAGACCGAGTGGATTATACGTTACGAGATATGTATACATATGGGTATGTTTCTTTAGAAGAAGTTCACAGTTTTTTAAAGGATGTCATTGCTGTAGATGGGAAAATGGTTGTTCAAAGTATCGAAGTAGCAGAATGGTTTACAGAAACGTATTACAAAGAAGTAATCGATTTCTTTATGAAACCAATGAATATTTACGGAAACGACATGTTAGCGAAAACGCTAAAGTTAGCTCTTCATAAAAAGGTTATTCATGCAGATGACTTTCTTCTTGAAGATGATCAGCTTATTTCGAAATTGCAGCAATGTAGTGAGCCAGAAGTACATGTTTTATTAAGAAAAATTCATCCGAATGTAAACGTAAAAGAAGATAGAAACGATTATGATTTGTATCAGAAAAATAAAGTCCGTCTTATTGATCCTCCGTTACTTCGTGAAGGTGAAGTTGTTTCATCGTCTGTTGTGTCGGGAAAAATAAGACAGATGAGCGAGATCGCTTATGAAAAAGCGGTGAGAGGGATGTATGTGAAAGTGATTTCGGATTAACAGAAAGAAGGTATCATCACATAAGATGATACCTTCTTTTTATTCATCTAATATTTTCCACTCATTTCCCCAGTCCTTCATCGCGTCAAAAATAGGACGGAGTGTTTCCCCTTTTTTTGTTAGTGAATATTCCACGTGAGGTGGCATAGTTGAATAGATTGTTCTCTTTATAATATTTTCTTGTTCAAGTTCTTTTAAGCGAAGAGAGAGTGTGCGTGGGCTAATGCCACTTAGACGTCTTTCAAGCTCAGCAAAACGTTTAGGACCATAGAACAAATCTCTTAAAATTAAGAAAGTCCACTTACCACCTATTACAGACATTGTTTTTTCAATGGGGCATTTTAATAAAATTTCTTCATTTATATTTTCCATATAAACACTCCTTACTATATAAAAGTATAGGTACTATATAAAAAATCAGTACTTTTATAAATGAAGTACTTTCTTTATTATAGTTCTAAAGGAATATATAGGTAAATTACTAATTTTTGAAAGGGGAGTAAGCAATTGAATGGGGTGGCTAGTAGAAATTTAGATGTTCAAACAAAAGAGAGATCAGGTATCGTCATTTTAATAACTTTGGCAATGGGTTTTATTATGGCTACGTTAGATGTGACAGTAGTAAATGTTGCGGTGGTAAATATTCAGGAAACATTAGGAATGACATTATATAGTTCAGCATGGATTGTTGATGGATATATTTTATCTTTTGCGGCATTATTACTCGCTGGAGGGGCATTGGCTAACCAATATGGAGCAAAAAATATGTATATGGTTGGTTTAATCATTTTTGTATTCGCATCTCTTTTATGTGCGATTGCCACAAATGGGAACACCCTTATTATCGGCCGGGTACTTCAAGGTGTTGGAGCGGCTTTATTTATGCCAAGTTCACTTAGTTTATTAGTAGTATCATTTCCAGATGAAAAGAAGAGAGCTAAAATGTTTGGGATATGGTCGGCAATTGTCTCTATCGCCTCTGGTACAGGTCCTTTTATTGGTGGTCTTTTAGTAAATACATTTGGTTGGCGGAGCATTTTTATTATAAACCTTCCAATTGGGGTTATCGGTGTTCTAATGGCCTTTGTAATTATTCCTAATGTATTACCGAAAAAGGAGAAAATAAACGTATTAAATCATTTAATCGGTATAACTACAATAACATTATTAGCTTTTACTCTAATTGAAGGTCCAAGTTATGGATGGTCCTCGCCTCAAATTTTAGGAGGAGTAGTGGGAACGGTATTGGCTGCTATTCTCTTTGTTTATGCAGAACGAAAATCAAAAAACTCGGTTGTACCAAGAGTATTGTTCCAAAATGAGACGTTTACCTCAGCGAATATAGTTGGATTTCTAATAAATTTTGCTTTATTTGGCGGCATATTTATGTTTGGACTCTTTTTACAAAAGGCATACGAAGCAAGCCCGTTTGTTGCAGGACTACAATTATTGCCAATGATGAGTGTATTTGTTATTGGAAATGTATTATTTGCAAAAATGGTAACTAAGTTTGGTTCAAAATTGCTATTACTCATAGCGTTATTTATAGCTAGTATAGGATCTTTATTATTAATGCTTGTAGTAAATAATGTGAGTTATATAGGAATTGCAATTATTTACAGTGTTGTTAATCTTGGAATCGGTATAGCAGTACCTGCCATGACTACAATTGTGATGAAATCTGCTGGTCGTGAAAATGGAAATATGGCTGGGGCAACTTTAAATGTAAATCGTCAAATTGGTGCATTAGTTGGTATAGCAATTATGGGAATCCTTCTAAATGAATCATCAAGTTGGTATAGCGGAGCAAGCTATAGCTTTTTAGTTATTGGGCTTTTCTATCTATGTGCAGCATTTTTAGTTTTAAAGTTTGTGGAGAGGAAATAAGATAGAAAAAGGAGAGCATATCTTTGCTCTCCTTTTCCTCATTAATAATCAAACCAATTCCAGACCTCAATATCTCCAAGGGTCGCATAACGAACGTGCGGCGAGTTTTGTAATTTTAATAACTCTTTTGACGGGCCAGTAATGACCATGCCGTATACTTTAACGCCGTTATCTTTTACATACTGATAGCGCTTATCTAATTTTAGTTCTTTCTCAGGAATTATAGCTATTTTACTTACCGTTTCCGTATGTGTAGAAAGAATACGCATCATTTCGATAACTTTATCTTCTGGCGTTTTCTGATTCTCTGTATCACTATCTAGGAATCTTATATGTTCTGGAAAGCCTATAGCTTCTCCGCCATGTAGGATGTGGTCTTCTACATTTGTTTTTTCTTGTCCCGTATCTAAAGCGTACCATAAAGGAGTTGGAGGGAGTTCTTGTGCTTCAAATACGTTATATAAAAGTGGTTCTAGCTCCTTTAAAGTGTAAGCTTTGTCAAAAGAAATTGCTATTTCTGCAACGGTTCCTTCATGTACTTTTGCAAGTGTATCCCATACCTTTTTTGAAGATTCCTTTAAATAATCACCCTGTTCTGTTTTTGGGTGAACAAAGAAGAGCTTTGGCTGATAGAATGTATTCATCCAAGAGTTATTTAGTACATTTACAGATGATAAGAAGCTACTCGTTTCTAATGTCCCGAGTGGTATTTCTTTTTTACCGACCGTTTTTACTACATCAAAGTGGCTGTTCGTACGGAAAAAAGCTTCTACACTTGTTCCACCGCCCATAACGCGGCTATTTGGCATAGTCGCTTCAAGTGCAAGAGAAGGAACACTTCTTATTTCTTTTAACCTTTTATCGTTATTAGATTGGAAATAAAAGGCGGATAATATTCCGCCGATTATATATATGACGATACAAATGGATAGGATGAAACCAAGCGTCTGTAATCGATGTTTCCACTTAATTTTCCAAAAAGGGACTTTAAGATCTTTTGGTGGTAACTTTTTCTTAACTGGCTCTGTTTTTGCGAGCAATTCATCCAAATGTGTTTCACACTCTTCGCACGTTTCTATATGACTTTCTAACTCTTCTTGTTCATCATGCGTGAGCGTTCCGTTTTCGTACTTCTCCCATAGTTTTTTAAACTCTGTACAACCCATCCGTATCACTCCTTTATGCTTTTCGTTTCTTTTCGTCCGCGGTGTAATTCAATTTTCACTTTCGCTAGTGAGAGACCAGTCATTTCTGCTATTTCCTTATACGAGAATCCGTAGTAATCTCGTAGTAACAGGACATTTCGTCTTTCGAGCGGAAGAGAAGATAAACCTTCTAACCAACTAGCAATCTCATGTTTTACGAAATAAGAGTGCTCTGTACTTGGCACGTTTGGTAAATGGAATTCTTCAATTTTCGTTGTTTTATATTTTTTCTCTTTTCGGTACCAATCGATAAAGGCGTTGTAGGCAATTGTAAATAACCATGGTCTAATTTCTTCGCCTTTATAATAGTCAATATGGACGAGCATTCGGTAAAAGGTTTCTTGCATGAGATCTTCAGCAAAATGAGAATCTCCGGTGAGGGAGAGAAGATAGCGAAATAAATCATGCATATGCTCTGTATAAATGTCTTCTAATGATTGTTTGCGTTTCACTAATTTCCCTCCCTTCATACATAACAACGAAATACATATAAAAAAGTTACATTTGTTTTTAAAATTATAGTAAAAAACGTCAAGAATTGGATAAGATTCTCTTTTATCATAATACATATAAGGCGGGTGAACAGAGATGGAAAGTTATGAAACACAAATTCAAAGATCCATTGATTATATTGAGGAAGATGTAATGGAAAAACAGACGCTGCGTAATTTAGCGCGTATTGCAGGTTTTTCTGAGTCGCATTTTCATCGTGTATTCCAGGCGTTAGTAGGTGATACGGTAATGGAGTATGTTCGAAAGAGGAGGCTAGCCCGGGCAGCTTATCAACTTTCTCATACGGATGAAAAAATTATTGATATCGCATTTGAGCATGGCTTTCAATCTCACGAAACGTTCACGAGAGCCTTTAAAAAATTATTTCAAATGACACCGAGTGAATATCGAAAGCAAGAAATAGAAACACCGATATATTACAGTGTGAATGTAAAGCAAAGAAAATTAAATCCGTATTTAGGAGGCATACAAATGGAATATCGTATTGTAAATAAACCAGAATTTTTAGTGGCGGGTTATGAACTGAAGACGACGAGTAAAGAAGGAAAAAACCATCAAGACATTCCAGCATTTTGGCAAGAATATTTACAAAAAGATCTTGGAACGACAATTCCGAATCGTAAAGATACGAGCCAATGGGTAGAGCTTGGATTATGTACTGATTTTAATTTAGAAACAGGGGACTTCACGTATATTATTGGAATGGAAGTTACAGACTTTGAAAATGTACCAGATGGAATTGCGAAGCGTACGTTCCCATCGGCTACATATGCAGTATTTACAACGCCGAAAGTTCCTCATGAAGAAATGGTATCGTCTATTCACCAAACGTGGAACGCAGTATTCTCAGAATGGTTCCCCCATTCAGGCTATGAACATTGCGGCGTTACAGAGTTTGAACTATACGATGAGCGTTGCCACGAAGATAAAAGTGAGTTCGCTCAAGTGGAACTTTGGATACCGGTGAAGAAAAAATAATAGAGTGAGGGCGAGTCATTGAGAAATGGCTCGCTTTTTTATTTCGTGAAATTTCAATTGGCGTGGGCGGAATCGTTGTTTTTCAGGAGCTTTGCATATAAGATGGGGTGCTATTGTTGTCGATTTTTGTCGGTAAGTCGATATATTCAGAAAATCGCTGATATATTTTGATTTGCGCCGATATATTTGAAAAATCGCCGATATAATTCGAGTTGCGCTGATATATTCGCAAAATCGCCGATATAATTTCATATACCGCTGAAACAACTCATAAAGATGGTCTACATCATTTCATATACCGCTGAATTCTCCCAGAATAGAAAAAAGAAAAGACGCCACATAGCGTCTTTTCTATGAACGAAACGGAAACACAAGTATAATTGTTGTTCCTTTTCCTAGTTTGCTATCGATAGAAATCGTTCCGTTATGAGCATGGACGAGCTGTTTCGTAATAGCGAGGCCAAGTCCCGTTCCGATGTTGCTTTCTTCTGTATTTGTTCCTCTGTAATATCGCTCAAATAGAAGCTCTTTCGTTTTATCATCCATTCCTTTTCCGTTATCGGAAATAGATAGTGTAAATGAATTTTCATTTTGCGAAAGTTTTACGATGACATTAGTCGTTTCGTTATTATGTTTTACCGCGTTTACGAGTAAGTTTTCGATAATACGCTGGAACCATTTTTCTTCAATGAAATATTGAATTTTGTTTGAGCTTGGTACGAATTCAATATTTTGATTTTGAAGTGTCGGATTATTAATGAATTGTAATAATACTTTTTGAACGAATTGATTCATTTCAATATTTACGTGTTGCGCAGGAAGACTGTTATTTTTTAATTGATACGTTAAGCTTAAATCATCAATTAATGTCGTCATATATTGAGATTTCTCTTTCATAACACTACCGAATTGTTGAATGTCACGATCAGTCCAGTTGTACTGCTTTGATTCTAGTAATAATGCGTAACCATATATAGAGCTTAGTGGTGTTTTTAAATCATGTGTGAGACCGGTAATCCATTCCTCACGTGTTTGCTGCAGTACTTGCCTCATCGCATCATTTTTTTTGAGTGTAATAGAAAGGTGCTCTAGTGAACTTGTAACATCTCGAAACAAGCGGAATGACCATTTTTCTTTACCAGATCGCCTGAATCTGATAGGTTTCCCTTTTTTACTAACAGGTTCTTCGTACTTTCCGCCAGCTATGTTTTTAAGCCAGCGCATCGCATGTAATAACGGTTTTCCAAATTTATTACCGTACCAAATAGAAAGAATAACTAAATAAACAAATACGATAAGAAGGATTAATCCGCATCCAATTAGAAACTTTTTAGTAAATACATCTTCTATTTCATCATCTGGGTAGTAGTGCTCATTTTTGGCAGTTACAACAAGGAGATGATTGCTATTTGTGTCATAAAAGCTAGACGTGTTTTCTTTATGATTCCACGGTTCTTTTTCACTAAGAGCGGCTTGTATAACAGAAAATGTTTTTTTCTTTCCGTTTGGATAGGAGAATACTTCTTCGCCAACGCTATTAAAGATTTGAAGTGTTGCTTTTTCTTTAGTAAGTAAATGCTGTTCTTCTTCTGTTAATGTGAACGAATCTGTAGATACAGAAGGGTGCGTTTTCTGGATTGTTTTTAGTAATTCATTGCTTTTTAACATACTGCCATAAATAACAAGCACATTCTTGTCTTCTAATTCAATTTCCCAATACGTAAATGTATAAGGGCTTTCTATGTGATTCTGTATATATGAGAATAAAGATGCCTTCGTATAAGATGTCGGTACGTCACTAGGTGTATTAAAGTGATAGAGAACTTTTCCGTTTTCCTCTACAACTTGAATCCAATCATTTTTCTCTTTCATTAAGTCTTTTACTTCAGTTTTTAACGAAATATCGCCATCTTCTGAAGAGATATATCTTGCAATCATAAAATTATCAGCATCTGGAATATTCGGTTCATATGAAGTACTAGTAACAAGAAAAATTAAATAAGTGAAAGCAGCTACTACAGCAATTAGTAATGTAACTAAAACAAATACGTGTTGCAGAATAAACTGGATAATGAGTCGTTTATTAAAATTCATATCGTCACCTTACTTTGTAATGAACTTATAGCCAAGTCCGCGAACGGTTTTTATATATTCTGGTTTACTTGGGTCTTGTTCAATTTTTTCACGTAGTTTTCGAATGTGAACCATAACAGTATTGTCATCGCCATTATAGGCTGGTGCTCCCCAAACTTTTTCGTATATTTCTTCCTTCGAAAATACATAGTTCGGATTCTCGCAAAAGAAGAGTAGTAGCTGAAATAGCTGGGCTGAACATTCGACAACATGTCCATTCACTGTCAGTTCTGCGGAATCGCGATCAATTGCAAATCTACCAAATGAACTAGAGTGTGCTTTTTGTTCATGTGTCATTACTTGCTTCATATGTCTTCGGAGTTGTGCTTTCATACGAGCTACTACTTCAAGTGGATTAAATGGCTTCGTAATATAATCATCTGCACCGTGTGCAAATCCAGATATTTTATCTAAATCAGATGCTTTAGCTGTGAGGAAGAAGATAGGGCAATCTGTTTTCTGTCGAATGATGGGACAAATATCAAAACCAGATTGTCCAGGAAGCATGACATCTAAAATAATTAAGTCGTAATCGTTTTGCTGCGTGAGAGATAAAGCTATTTCAGCTGATGTTGCAGTTGTAATATGAGAAAAACCTTCTTTTTCAAGAATGGTAGTTAGTAATTGTAAAATTGCTGTTTCATCATCAACGAGCAAAATATTTGCTTCATACATAAAAATCCCTCCTAATTTCCTCGAATATCATATCATCTTTCGGTAACTTATGGAATTTTTAAGGAAATTTTAAGGTTTTCTTTCTCAAAAAATTAAGAATCAAATGATATGATAAAAGTAACATAGGGGAGGAGATGAGTGTGAATCCGTTTCAAACGATGCGAGCTAGATATTTTTTAATTGTATTTGCACTATTAACTGTAGTTGCAAGAGCCAGTAATGAATTGATAGAAAATACATTTCATATGCAAAATTCTACTTTTATAAATATTCTTATATTCTATATCCTGCCGATTACGTGGATTTATTTTGCGTATAAAAAACACCGTGTTGCATTTTCATTATTTATTAATAGAAATGAAACATTTAACCTGGTGCAAGTTTTATACATTACGATCATGTTATGCGTGTTTAGTTATGGATATCTTATTTTGTACATGTATAGCTTTGCATGGATTACACCGACATTTATTATGAATGCATTACGTGAACCGATTATGGATAGCACTGGGGGATATGTTTATCAAGTTATTATGGTCGTATTCATTGCACCAATTATTGGGGAATTTGTTTTTCGTGGATTTTTACTGCAACGCTTCGCAGCAAAATGGGGAACGAGTATAGCGATCATTGTTGTAGCAATATTGTTTGCATTGTTACACGTTGATTTCCTAGGTGCAATTGTATTTAGCGTTGTACTATCAATCGTATATATTCGTACGAATAGTTTACTCATGCCAATTGCTATTCACATGTTAAACAATGCATTTGTAATCGGTGCTTCTTTTTTAATAAATAAAGAAGAGATAATGAGTTTTGCAGATTTCTCAAATTATACGACGTTCTTTCCAGGACTTATTATTTTTATAACAGGATTAAACTTAGTACTCATCTTTTTATTTGTTAACCGCAAATATTGGAGTAAAGAAATGCCCGCTATATATGTAGAGCAGGAAAAAAGCTTTTCAGACGTCGTGGGGAGTAAATGAGATCAAGAAGACGATTGGAAAAATATTGAAAGACATTATAGATGCTACGTCTATTACAGATATGTGTGATAAAAGCGTTTGTCATTGGCTTCAACCTGTAGTAGATACGATTGTGTTTCCGGAGTATTATTTGTTCTCTAGTAATCATTTAAAAGAAAATATTATTTCTCTTCTTATTGTGCTAGGGGTTTTACTAATATTTGGTCTAATAGTAGAAGAAATGATGAAGCGCATATTCAGAAAAAATGAAGAGAAGTATATGTGGGTTCATAAAGTATTCGAGAAAGTAATAGTGGCTTTCCTTTTGTTTTATAGTATGAAAACAATCATTTACTTTATAGCTTTGAAACATCATTCATTCTAAATTTGAAAGGGATGTATAAAATTATATGAATGAAACAATATCATCAAATAAGTTTTTTTATTTGATTGTGCTTAGTATAGTGCTAATAACGACAGTCAACGTTATTCTTCGCTGGGAGGAAGCTTATTTCTTTATGTATTTAGCACTTCATTTGCTAGGGATTTTATGTATTAGTGGCGGTGTAGTTGCTGAAAAAAAGAGTGAAGAAAGTGTTAATTATATGTGTGTGACCGGTCTTATTTTACTTTTAGCTGTACAAGGTATTATGAAATATAGTTCTTTTTCTTTACAAGATTTTAGCTTATTAATGGATATACTTCCTTAAGGAGGCACGCTATGTTATCTAAGAAGCAAATAGGATATGTACTAGTTTTAATTGGATTTTTTACGCTTATTGTAACGACTTTATTTTTTCAAGACTATGAATATATACGCTATATAAAAGGCGTTGGTTTAATATGTTGGGTTGTAAGTACGTTTCTTATCCCAGAGTATGAACCGAAGAAAGCGTCTAAAGGTAGGTAAAACTCTTCTATTTGTAGAAGAGTTTTTTATGTAAATAAAAGGCTCTCGAGCAATTCGCGTAATAAGCTTGTTCTAATTTAGCATGTACGAACTTACAATAATAATAGACAGGCAGCATAGAGGAGGGAATAGCGTGAGGAAGGTTATCGGGTGGTCGCTTTTTTTGTACGTTGGGTTTGCGTTATTTATATATTGGTATTTATTTGGATGGAATCATGAACTAATTCCTGACATGTACAAAGGAACGAGTGCAGATCCAGAAACGTTTATGAATGCAAGAGAGCTTACGCTAAGCCAAGATTATTCGCGCGTGAAAAATTTACTGTATTTTTTAGCGACGCCTCTTGAATGGATTATTTTATTATTTGTACTTGTGCTCGGTATTTCAAAAAAGTTTGAGAAATGGTCGAAGGAAACGACGAAAATAAGTGTCCTGCAAGTTGCGATTTATTTCTTTTATTTATCATTACTTACAACAGTTCTTGCCTTGCCGATGCAATGGATTAGCCGAAAAGTTTCCGTTGATTACGGCATTTCAACGCAAAGTACACAAAGCTGGATAAAAGATCATGTTATCGGTTTTTGGGAAAGTTATGCAACTATGTTAATTGTAGTTACGGTTCTTCTCTGGCTTATCCGTAAATTCCCGAAGAGATGGTGGTTAGCAGGCTGGGCACTCTCTGTTCCGTTTACAATCTTTTTAACATTCATACAGCCTGTCGTGATTGATCCACTGTATAACGACTTTTCGACGCTGAAAGATAAAGAATTAGAAACGAAAATTTTAGCGATGGCAGACAAAGCTGATATTCCAGCAAAACATGTATATGAAGTCAATATGTCGGAAAAAACGAATGCATTAAATGCCTACGTAACAGGAATAGGACTTAACTCGCGTATTGTAATGTGGGATACGACGCTTAAGCAATTAAAAGATAAAGAGATTTTATTTATAATGGCCCATGAAATGGGGCATTATGTTATGAAACATATATATTGGGGCGTTGCGAGTTATGTGTTGCTATCGTTTATAGGGATGTACCTCATTAGTCGTATTATCAATATGTGTATTCGAAAATGGGGAGATACGCTGCAAATTCCAAAAGCAGCATGTTTCTCAATTTTACCTTTATTTTTCTTAATTTCTTCTGTCCTCTCTTTTGTATCACAACCAGCAACAAACTACGTTTCTCGTATAGAAGAACGAGCAGCAGATCAATATGCTTTAGACATGACGAAGGACGGGAAATCTGGTGTAAAAACGTTTCAATATTTATCAAAAACGAGTTTAAGCCAAGTAAATCCTCCTGCGTTAGTGAAGTTTTTCTTATACACACATCCACCAATTTTCGAAAGAATTCATACGTTTGAAAAATATGAAAAGGAAAAGAAGCGGTAGTGTACTGCTTCTTTTTTATGCGTTATTCGAGTTTTGGAAAATTATAGTGTATAATATATGGAATATTCAGTGAAATGTTTAGGAGGTTAATATTTTGTTTCATTCAAAATCAATGCCGGCTATAAAAATGATCCTTTCGATGTCTATTTTCGGATCAATTGGATTTTTCTCTATTCAAACAGGTTTACCGTCTTTTGAATTAGTATTCGTTCGTTGTATTTGTGCGACTATATTTTTAGCATTATGTTGGCTCGTAACAGGACAATATAAAAGTGAGCAATGGAATAAAAAAGAAATCATGCAAATATTAGCATGCGGTGTATTTCTCGTTTTTAACTGGGTATTTCTATTTAAAGCGTTTGAAGTTATGTCGATTACAATTGCGATTTCAGTTTATCATCTAGCACCCATTATCGTATTAATGATTGGTAGTATCGTATTTAAAGAGAGACTTACAATGTTTGCTGTTTTGTCCATTGTCATTTGTTTTATCGGTACAGTGTTAGTGGCTGGAGTAGATGGAAGTCTATCACTTGAAAAACTGATGTCATCTGGCATGGTATGGGCACTACTTGCGGCACTATTTTATGCTTTTACCACTTTACTAGGAAAAGGAATTCAGCATACGAGCGCATATGCGATGACATTTTTACAAACGTTTTTAGGTATATTTTTATTGCTACCATTCGTAGATTTTGGCAAGTTTCAAGGATTAACAGAGATGAATTGGATGATGATTACAGCGACAGGTCTTATACATACTGGATTTGTATATTACTTATTTTTTGACAGTTTAAGAGATTTATCTACTAGAATGATTTCTGTATTAGTATTTTTAGATCCTGCGGTTGCAATACTATTAGATACCGTCTTTACTGGGTTTAGACCGACTAGTATGCAAGTAGTAGGGATTATCCTTATATTTGTAGGAATGGCATTTACTTTTCGAAAAACGAAGGATGAGGAAATAGCAGTAAAAGAAAAATTGTATTCGTAATTGTAAATAATTAGGTTTAATTGCATTTGAAATTTTCAGATTTATTGTATAATATAATTTGCAGGGAAATAAAGGAAAAGGTAGATGAGAGGGATGAAAAAGCTAGTAAAGATCGCGACATCACTAACTTTAATGGGGGGAATATTTGTAAGTGCAAATGGTGTGTCTGCAAATACAGATGTTATCCAAAAATCTAGTCCTAATATTATGATAAAGTTTGATGATGTAACAACAGATTATTGGGCATATGATGAAATTACAAATTTAGTATATCATCGCATTATGTATGGCTATGGAAATGGTAAGTTTGGGACAGAAGATCATATAACACGTGAACAAGCGGCGGCAGTATTGTACCGCGCACTTCATGTAAAAAGAAGTGCGACTATTGGAAATCCATATGGAGATATTAGTGCGAAATCAACCATGTTCCCTTACGAAATTTTACGCTTAACACAGCTTGGTATTTTTAAAGGAGACGAAAATGGGAATTTCCGTCCGAAAGATACATTGACTCGTGCAGAATTAGCACAAATTTTAACGAAAGCATATGAGTTGAAAACAAAGAGTCCACATACATTTACAGATATACCAGAAAATCATTGGGCAAGGGATGCAATTAGCGCATTGCAGTCTAATAAAGTAGCGGTAGGAACGGGAGATGGCAAGTTCCAGCCTGAAATGCTCGTTACACGTGGGCAATTTGCAAAGTTTTTACAACGATCAATTGATAATTCTCCAGGGAAAATGGAATAGATAAAGAGAAAGCTCATAATTTGTGGAAGAGGTATCTTTCGCTCATTATGAGCTTTTGTTAATAGAGAGGTTACTATTGTCGTATGTTGTAGTTAAGTCGATATAATTGCATTTTTTGTCTAGAAAATGAACTCTTAAAACGTGAAGGATTTCTTTAAAAAAAAGTAGAATATTTATATTATAGAAACACCTTTACATGAATACAGGAAAGAAAATTAGTTTGCGTACAATTCGGTATAAAAGTTGAAATTGAGAGCGAATTGGCTCTCCTTTAGTAGTGATTTTCACAATAATAGATTTTTTAAATGTAATATATTGCATAAATGGTGCAAAGGCAACATATGTAATATTGGAAAGGATTTCAGTCTATTATTTTCCGTTTTTTCAAATGGAGGTAAAGGGGAGAGGGCAATGAAGAAGAATATGTTACGTATAATGGCAACGGTAACTATTATGGGTGGTTTGTTTGTAAGTACGAATGTTCCAAACGTAAAAGCAGAAGAATATCCAGAAATGATTGTGTTTGATGATGTTCCAGTAAACTACTGGGCATATGACGATATAATGGATGTAGTATACAATAAAGTAATGTTAGGGTATGGAAATGGTAAGTTTGGTGTAGGTGATAATGTAACAAGAGAACAAGTAGCAGCAGTGCTGTATCGTACATTGAATTTGAAAAAGGAAGGACCTTTAAAAAATCCATACAAAGATATTTCTGAGAGAGCAACAATGTTTTTAGATGAAATTTTAGTATTAACAGAGCATGGTATTTTTAAAGGTGATGAAAAAGGAAACTTTAGACCAACTGCACCAGTAACACGCGCAGAAATGGCACAAATTCTTACGAATGCATTTACATTTGAGGTGAAGAAGAACCATACATTTAAAGATGTACCAAATAATCATTGGGCAAAAAATGCGATTAGTGCACTACAGTCTAATCATGTCATAGTAGGAACAGGAAATGGGAAATTTGAACCGAATAAAGTTGTAACACGTGAGCAATATGCAACGTTTTTAAATAAAGCTGTTTTTTATTTTCCAGTAAAAGATGAAGATTATGAATGAAAGTTAAAATATAAGGATGTTTAAATTATATTAATATAATATATATCGAGAAAAAAGCGCGGGAATTCCACGCTTTTTTCTTATTTAAAATTATTTGTAATTATATCGATTTTCTATTCGTAATTTAGTTTTTCGAATTTAGTGGATAAGAAGAGATTGAATAAAGTGACTTTTTATTGTTTAAATATACGGTTTAGTAACTTTATTATTAATAAAGTGTAAATAAAAGTATGTGAAATATAGTTCATAAATTAGACAAAACTCACATGAAAATTATATTGTTACGCTTCCATTAATTCTTTATATTAGAAAAAAATATGTTTTTTAGGGAGAGAATACTTTGAAGAAAAAAGTTTTAAAAGTAGCAACAGCTTTAACAATTATGGGTGGAGTAGCATTTAGTGCTGAAGGGACAACAGCAAAAGCTGAATTAGCTGCAAAGCCACAACAAGCAAGTCAGGCATTCTTTAAAGATGTACCAGCAGGACATTGGTCTTATGAAGCAATTCAAACTTTAGCAGAACAAGAAATTATGCTTGGTTATGGAAATGGTGTGTTCGGTTTTGGACATAACGTAACACGTGAACAAGTAGCCGCTTTAATTTATCGCACAATGGATTTCAGTGAAGTATTCGAGGAAGGCGATATTCTTGAAAATCCATATAAAGATATTAATGAAAGATCAACAATGTTCTTAGAAGAAATTTTAGTATTAACAGAATTAGGTATCTTTAATGGTGATGGAACTGGAAACTTTAGACCGAAAGATACATTAACACGTGCAGAAATGGCACAAGTGCTTACAGTAGCATATGAGTTAGAAGTAAAAGAAACAAAAGGATTTAAAGATGTACCAAAAGGACATTGGGCAGAAAATGCGATTAATGCAGTAGGTTCAAATGGTATTTCAGTAGGAGATGGCAAGGGTAACTTTGCTCCAAACATGAAAGTAACACGTGAACAATATGCGCAATTCTTATTTAAAACAATTTTTGAATAAATAATAGAACAAGAAGCTGGTGTTGTATAACACCGGCTTCTTTTTTATGTGTAAGACCGGTGGAAGAATACAGTTTTACAAAAAAAACGATTAAATTTTCAAAAAAAACTTCCTTTTCTGAAGATTTGTTATATAATATAAAACATAAAATCAAATCTGTTATAAAACAGTTTAAGAAGGGGATGCTAATATGTCGACGCAAACTTCACGGGTTACACTCGTGGGAGAAATGTTACCAGCGTACAACGAAATATTGACACCTGAGGCGCTTAGTTTTTTAAAGAAATTACATGAAAATTTCAATGAGCGCCGCATAGAACTTTTACAAAAGCGTGCGGAGAAACAAAAGAGAATTGATGCAGGAGAGTTTCCGAAGTTTTTAGAAGAAACGAAGCACATACGTGAAGCGGATTGGACAATTGCTAAATTGCCAAAAGATTTAGAGGATCGCCGCGTAGAGATTACTGGTCCAGTAGATAGAAAGATGGTTATTAACGCTTTAAATTCAGGAGCACATCTTTTTATGGCGGATTTTGAAGATTCGAATTCACCAACTTGGGAAAATGCAATTGAAGGTCAAATAAACTTACGAGATGCAGTAAAGGGAACGATTTCACATAAAAATGAAAACGGAAAAGAATATCGTTTAAATAGTAAAACAGCAGTATTAATTGTGCGTCCAAGAGGATGGCATTTAGAAGAAAAACATATGCAAGTTGACGGGAAGAATATGTCTGGTAGCTTAGTAGATTTTGGACTTTATTTTTTCCATAATGCGAAAGCTCTTTTAGCAAAAGGAAGCGGTCCATACTTTTACTTACCGAAAATGGAAAGCTATTTAGAAGCAAGGCTATGGAATGATGTTTTCGTATTTGCTCAAAAATATATCGGTATTCCAAACGGAACGATTAAAGCAACAGTATTATTGGAAACGATTCACGCTTCGTTTGAAATGGATGAAATTTTGTATGAGCTTAAAGATCATTCTGCTGGATTAAATTGCGGAAGATGGGATTATATTTTTAGTTTTTTAAAGGGTTTCCGTAATCATAATGAATTTTTACTTCCAGATAGAGCGCAAGTCACGATGACGGCGCCGTTTATGCGCGCGTATTCTTTGAAAGTCATTCAAACGTGTCACCGTCGTAATGCACCAGCTATTGGAGGAATGGCAGCACAAATTCCAATTAAAAACAATCCAGAAGCGAATGAAGCAGCTTTTGAAAAAGTGCGTGCGGATAAGGAGCGCGAAGCTTTAGACGGTCATGATGGGACTTGGGTTGCCCACCCGGGACTTGTACCAGTCGCGATGGAAGTATTTAATCACATTATGAAAACGCCAAATCAAATTTTTAGAAAACGTGAAGAAATACATGTTACAGAAAAGGATTTATTAGAAGTACCAGTGGGAACGATTACAGAAGAGGGTCTTCGTCTGAATATTAGCGTAGGTATTCAATATATTGCATCTTGGTTAAGCGGCCGGGGAGCAGCACCAATTTATAACTTAATGGAAGATGCAGCAACAGCGGAAATTTCTAGGGCACAAGTATGGCAATGGATTCGCCATGAAGGTGGAAAATTAAATGATGGTCGTAATATTACACTTGAATTAATGGAAGAGCTAAAAGAAGAAGAGTTAGCAAAAATAGAAAGAGAGATTGGTAAAGAAGCCTTTAAGAAAGGGAGATTCCAAGAGGCAACAACGTTATTTACAAATCTCGTTCGGAATGATGAATTTGTACCATTTTTAACATTACCGGGTTATGAAATTTTATAAAAAGTGAAAAGGGGATGGAACAAATGAAAAACGAAAGAATCGAGAAATTACAAGAGAGCTGGGAATTAGATACGCGTTGGAAAGGGATCACACGTCCATATTCGGCAGAAGATGTAATTCGCCTGCGTGGATCAATTGATATTGAGCATACATTAGCGCGCCGCGGTGCTGAAAAGCTTTGGGCGTCGCTTCATACGGAAGATTATATTAACGCACTTGGCGCATTAACAGGAAACCAAGCGATGCAACAAGTAAAAGCTGGGTTAAAAGCAATTTATTTAAGTGGATGGCAAGTAGCGGCGGATGCGAACCTTTCTGGACATATGTATCCAGACCAAAGTTTATATCCAGCGAATAGCGTACCTGCTGTAGTAAAACGAATTAATCAAACACTGCAACGTGCGGATCAAATTCAGCATATGGAAGGAAGCGGTGATACAGATTATTTCGTGCCAATTGTAGCAGATGCAGAAGCTGGATTTGGCGGACAATTAAACGTATTTGAGCTGATGAAAGGTATGATTGAAGCAGGCGCATCAGGTGTGCACTTCGAAGATCAATTATCTTCAGAGAAAAAATGCGGTCATTTAGGCGGAAAAGTATTACTACCGACGCAAACAGCGGTACGTAATTTAATTTCAGCACGCCTTGCTGCTGACGTAATGGGAGTGCCGACAATTATCGTTGCAAGAACAGATGCGGATGCAGCTGATTTAATTACGAGTGATATTGATCCGGTTGATAAAGCGTTTATTACAGGAGAAAGAACACCAGAAGGATTTTATCGTACGAAGGCGGGCCTTGATCAAGCAATTGCACGTGGTTTAGCATACGCTCCTTATGCAGACCTTGTTTGGTGCGAGACGTCTGAACCAAATTTAGAAGATGCAAAACGATTTGCGGAAGCAATTCATAAAGAACATCCAGGGAAATTGCTTGCATACAACTGTTCACCTTCATTTAACTGGAAACAAAAACTAGATGAGAAAACAATTGCGAGCTTCCAAAAAGAAATCGCATCTTACGGTTATAAGTTCCAGTTCGTAACACTTGCTGGATTCCACTCATTAAACTACGGCATGTTCGAATTAGCACGCGGCTATAAAGAGCGCGGCATGGCAGCGTACTCTGAACTACAACAAGCGGAATTCGCAGCAGAAAAACACGGTTACTCTGCAACTCGCCATCAACGAGAAGTAGGAACAGGTTACTTTGATGAAGTAGCACAGGTGATTACAGGTGGTACTTCATCAACGACAGCATTAAAAGGATCTACAGAAGAAGCACAATTTACGAAATAAAAGGAAGGGGCCCCTTTTTGAAGGATGCCCCTTATTATTTTTCGCACGATTCGAGAGTAAATGAAAATATATCAACGATTTTTCAAATATATCGACTTACCGACAAAAAAAGACAATATGATCAAATCCACTCAGCTCCATGATCACGAATAAACTTCATATCTTTTTCATAATGCTCTAAATGTCCTTCATCAATCATTCTTTGGAAATTCAAGTCGCCTTCTTGCGCTTTTCTTTTCATATACGTACATAACGCTTCTAGGCGTAGTAGTACCATTCCTAAGTAATCTTCGTCCATACTTTTCCCGTAGGACTGAACAAACAATTGCACTCTTTCTTTTATACGATCAGCATGTTGTGTTGATTCATAACGAATTGCCTCGCCTGATTCCGTATAATACACTCTACTTAAAGGCACACAAGTATAAAGCGTATAAGCGATATCCCAAATTCTTGGGCCAGGAGCAGCAACATCGAAATCAATAATACCTACTGGTTTCTCGTTATTAAATATAATGTTATATATGGCAAAATCATTGTGGCATAAAACCTCAATGTTATTTGGGGTATGGTCCATAGGTTTCCAATCATCTAATAACGGAAAGTCACTTACCGCATCATGATAAAGGCGAAGCATCTTTGCTATTTCTTTTAACACATCATTAGATCGCATATATTCTTTTAAAGGATAATTTCCAGCATCTCCTTCAATAAAAGATAAAGTCTCTCTATTTTTTTCATCTATACCTAAAAACTTTGGTGCGTAATGAAAACCTTTGTTTTCTAAATGCTGTAATAACTTATGAACTTTTGCACTGTCTGGCTTCAATTCTCGTCGAACAGTATTTTTAGAACGATATACGTTTGAGACGTTTCCCCCTGTAAGCTTTTCTTCTTTGGCGTAGTTTGACATGTGAAAATTCCCCCTGTGATTAAAAAATCCAATTCCAAATAGTGAATAGACCAACAATGGTAGAAAAGAGAAGGGAAGCAAGCAATGCTAGACAGCCAAAAGGAACTAGCTTATCTTGCCATGTTTCTTTATAATCATAAATTAGCTCCTCTGCTACTTTCATCTGCACGGAAGATAACGGTTGAGCTTTATACAAACCTTTTAAATGGTTAGAATCGCCTTTAAACTTTAAAGCACGTGCAATATGATGAGGATTATTTCCCATTGATTTTTCAAATAATAAACATGATTCATGTATAATATCTGTTTTATGCTTCTCTAGATACCAGTAACGTCCAGCCATTTCTGGATATTGTAATTTATAATAAATATCTCCGAGTTGTTTTCGAAGATGTAATTCATTTGGGTATGTAAAGATGAGGCCATGCAATCTATCTCTTGCTTTTCCAAGATTATTCTTTTCAATATCCTCTTCAATTCTTTTTAATGTTTTTCTAGGGATTTTATTGGTCATAAACTCCTCCTTATTTTGGATAGAGATAATTATATTTTATAAGAAATACTAAAAATTAGAAATTCTATTTTCAAAAAAGATTGTACATTTTATTTTAAGTATGCTATGATAGTGTCAGTTGAATAGTTAAATTAAGCAATCCATATATTATCAAGTGCTGAAAACGAACGAGAAAAAGTATGTGAGAACTAGTTTATGTTTCGTATTTGATAATGTGTGGATTCTTTTTTTAGATAGGAAAACTAAAAATTAAAAAAAATGTATTTTCTTAGGAGGAAATAATCATGGCAGTAACAGGACAAGTAAAATGGTTTAACAACGAAAAAGGCTTCGGTTTCATCGAAGTTCCAGGCGAAAACGACGTATTCGTACACTTCTCTGCAATCGAAACTGAAGGTTTCAAATCTCTAGAAGAAGGTCAAAAAGTTAGCTTCGAAATCGAAGAAGGTAACCGTGGACCTCAAGCTAAAAACGTAATCAAACTATAATTTTATAGTTTATTATGGAAAAAGGATGGCAGCTGCCATCCTTTTTTTGTTGTGGAGAAAGTCTTTCCATCTTAAAATTCGGCGGGAGACCAACTCCCTGTTAACGCCCAATTGTTGAGGGCTGATTAAAGTTTCACTTTATAAATAAGAAAGTATTAAGTTTATTTGTTCTTAATTTTTTCTTTACAATTCATTTTTTATCCCGCGTTAACGGGCAGTAAGACCCCCACCTCAAAATTCAGTGGAAGCAAAGAAGTTAGGTGGGGGATCAACTGTCCGTAAAAGTCCGATTGGTTCAACTAATAATCAGTGGGGGATGAACAAAACCCCCACTGATTAAAGGTTCACTTTATTTGTTGTTCTGTCTACATCTGAAATGGGTAAATCTGCGCCATATAGGTTTTGAGTAACATCTTTTTTGTTAGCATTGTTGTTAGAAGTTTGTTCGTCTTGAGATGATGTTTCTAACATTTGTTCTTGCTCCTTACTAGAGGTATTCAGAGCATCTGATGGGACGCTATTAATCTGTTGTCTTAATAGACTTTTTTTCTCCATACTATACAGCTCCTTTTTGGAATTAGATAAAAAACTAATGTAATCATAAATAATTACTTACATATTTTGTGTTTTGAAGTGGAATTATATACAAAACTTATATTGCAGATTTAACGAGTTAAAAAGTTGCTAGTGATGTATAAAGTTGAAGTTCTTAATAAAAAATAAAAACGGGTAACATGTGCAAGTATTTTTAATGTAGTCGATAATTTTTTATCATATTTTTACTATGTAATAATATTAAAAATAAAGGGGATATAGAGACACTTGGAAGAAAATATGAAGAAGAGTAAAAGGCTTTCCAAAATAGAAAGCCTTTTACTCTTCTTTTTCAACTTTTTTCTTCGCGCGTTTCTTACATTCAGAGCATTTTGATTTACGAAAAGGCTTTGCAAAAAATAATAGAATGAAAAATAAAGCGAATATAATGCTAGCTGAGTTTTTCACGATTACGATGTTGTTATTTTTCATGTGAATCGTTGGTTGCATTTCTTTTTCTTCCATAGCGGACCTCCATATATTGGATTTTTATTTTAATTATAGCAAAGTTAATTGTCTTAATGATGCGAAATGAGGAAGTAGTTGTAAATATTTATAGTTAGTATAAATAGATTTTGTATAGGTTTATCATCATAAAAACAATATATTTTTATTTTATAATTTAAAAGATGTTTGACAAATAATAAAGTATTGTAAAAAAGCGGAATCTGTAAGCCATTTCCTTTTCATAGATGCTAAAATTATACATGCAGCTGCTAATATAAATAGAAAAAAGGAGATAGTGGAATATGGAAAGTAAAGTAGAACGCTACGTCGAAAACTATGTTGTAAATAAAAATACAATGGCCTTACTTCCTGTAATTCTCAGTGAAAAGAAAATTGTTACGCGAGTTGTTGAGGTGCAAGACTCTTTTTTCGTATTTCAAAAACCTCTAGATATTATAGAAAGAAGTTGTCGCAAGCATGGTTCTAGTTTCTTAGGCAGAAAAGAAGGAACGAAAGAGTTAACTCATATTACACATAAAGCACCAATTGCAATTAGTCCGACCGATCAACTTTATTTTTTCCCTACCTATTCGTATTCTAGAAAAGAGTGCGCGTGGTTATCTCATTTTTATATTGAAAGCAATAAAGAATTAAAAGATGGAAACATTATTATTAGATTTATAAATGGCTTTGCGGTGAAGTTAGAGATATCGAAAACTAGTTTTGAAAATCAACAAAATCGTACTGCGAAATTGCGAACGGAGTATGAAGATCGTAGGAAAAAACAAGGGAATCCTTGTTTTAAAGAGGTTGATCAAAGGGATGAATCAACATTAAGACCAGCTTATGAGAAAGTGTATTTTGTTAGAGAAGAGGATCTGTAAAAAGGGATTTTAGAAGTAGTTTAAAATATAGTATGGGGTCTTTTAATATATGCGTCTTTCCGAAAAAAGTATTTCGGAAAGACGCATATATTTTTCGGGAGAATATATATTTTTTTATAATATAATATTAAAAGAGATTATGTCGATTTCAAATTATAGAATTAAAAAATAGAAAGTGGGTATTAATTATGAAAAAAGTTAATTATAATTTATATTTCAAGTATATGACTTCTAGCTTTGTTGTATTAGTAGTGGCGCTGCCTACACTGCGTAATATGTTATGGCCATAAACAAATGCAGTTCTGAAAAGGAGTTATATTGATAACTCCTTTTTTTGTTGTATACTCGGCAAGATTTCTTATTCTGGGAGGGTTTTGATGAAAAATATCCATAGTTATAAAAAAGAAATAAATTTTATACTTATTTCTTTTTTATTAGTAGTTTATTTTTCGACTATTATTGTTAAATATCCAATGCTGGGAATTGAAGTAGAGAAGATAGATGGAAATTATCAAATAGTAGATTTGGATGATGATAAATGGGCTGCAAAACAAGGAATTAAGAGGGGAGATATTATAAAGAATTTAGATAGAGAACCCCCGGAATTCAATTCATCTGTAAGCATGTTTTCTAGAGTGGAAAAGGTACAAACTATTCATGTTCAACAAGGTGAAACTGAAAGGAAATATAATGTAATGTATGAAAAGGGTGATAAACAATTTACATATCATTTGTTTATGCCGTTGTTATATTACTTAATATTTATTAGTAGTTGTCTATTTATAATAATTTATAACGGTAGAAAAAATAATGATTGGTCTAACTACTTGTTGCAATTCCTTACATTGTTTAGCCTGACATATATTAGCTCAATTGCCTATGGGAGAATGGATGTATTAGGTATGATTGTTATGTCAAGTAGCTTCAATTACTCCCTAGTGTTATTCCTATTATTTTTAAATGCGTATTTTAACAATAGGAATAAGAGGATTATCAATGCTAAAACCCTTAATTTTCTGCAAAAAACTGTAATTATTCTATTAATATCAACGAATGCACTGCGATTTTTTTATAATAGATTAGGTTCATTAATAAACGGAATTACCTTTTTAATATTGTTATTTACTATAATGTTTCTCTTAGTGCGCTTTATTTTTCGGAATAAACAAAATGTAAAATTGGAGTTTATTAAAGCTATTATTATTAGTTTTTTGATTTCTTTAATACCGTTTATATTCTTTTTTGTTATTCCCAGCTTATTTTTAGGGGAAGAATTAATAGAATTTGAAATATCTATAATATTTTTCTTATTCATTCCAACTTATTTTTTTTATTTATTGATTTCAAGGGATTTATTTGATGTGAATTTTATCATTAGTAGATTTAAATATTACTTATTTATATCATTGATTGTTTCAGGATTAATATTGATAATGGAAATAATTGTTTTTGATAAGAAGTTTGAGTTGGAAAATGTATTAGATTTTATTCAAGTAAATATTGTTACTTTTATTTTTATTATTGTGAGTTATTATTTTAAAGACTATTTAGATTTTAAGTTTCGTAAGGTCTTATATGACCATAAGAAAATTTATTCAAATAGTTTAAATAGATTTCTTCATCAAATGAAAAGTGAGTACAAACAATCTGATTTAATAAAAGTAATTAAACGAGAGTTTATAGACGTATTAGCGATAAAGGAAATAATTTTTCTACAAATTAATAATGCCAACCAAGAAATAGAACCTATTGAGGGAAAAGTGTCGCTAAATTATGAGGTATTAAAAAAAGTAAAGTGGTGCGAATTCACAGTAGGATCCGTGATATGGATAGAAGGATATTTTATCGTTGTGGTTTCAGATTTAAATGCAAGTAAAGTAGTATTAATTTGTGATAGAGAGAGTTTAAGTATTGACGAGATTTTATGGTTGGAAACAATTTCAAATTATATCCATTTGCAATTTGAAGCTGCCAAAAATTTAGAAGATTTTATGGATGAAATATCTCGTGAAAATTCAGAAAAAGAGTATGTCAATCGATTTGCTCGTTTATCTGTAATGATAAGTGAAAAGGAGCGAGGGGATTTGTCTCGGGATATTCACGATGGCGTTTTACAAGATCAGTTACGTTTGTATCGAAAAATGGAAGGATATAAAGAATTATTTGTAGATGAAAAAGTAGTAGAAGTATTAGATGAAATCAAAGAGGAATTAATGGATCAAATATATATTGTTCGAGAAACATGCAACAATTTAAGACCTCCATTTCTAAAGGAGTTAGGTTTGCAACAATCACTTCAGCGATTGTTTAAAAAGATAAGTTTCGAGGCGAATTTTCATTTGAATTATGACATTCAAGAAAAGTTTAATATGAGAAATTTAGAGTATGAAAATGCTATATATAGAATTATACAAGAGTTGTTAAATAACGCATTAAAGCATTCGCAAGCTTCTGTTGTATATCTATATGTGTTCGAGGAAGCGGAATCGATTTATCTTGTATATAAAGATGACGGTATCGGAATGAAGATAAGTGCAATAACTGAATCCTATACAACCATGGGAATATCAGGGGTTGTTACTAGGGTAAAAAGCTTAAATGGGGAAATACAAATAAACTCGAATATAGGTCAAGGATTAGAGATAGATATTAAATTTAATTAAAGACTATATGTGATGTGCAAAAAATTGTTAATAGGAGGATGGAAATGATAGAGGTTCTTATTATAGATGACCATATGGCTGTTGGAATGGGAACAAAGGCACTCATAGAAACAGAAGATATTTGTGCAGATGTTTTGTTTGACAGTGCTGAATATTTAAGTTGTATTACTAAAAAAAAATATGATGTTTATTTAGTGGATTTATTTATGCCTAATTTAAATGGGTTGGAAGTTACAAAGGGGATTTTAAAGCATGATCCGGATGCTGCTATAATAATTTATACAGGTTTTGACATAGAGCCGCATTTTAATCTACTTCTAGAAAATAATATTTCTGGAATTATCAGTAAAACTGCGTCTAAAGAACAGATGATAACTACGATTCGTTGTGCTAAACGAAAAGAAGTGGTTATTCCATTAGGCTTATTTAGGCAATTGCGAATTCAGCAGTTTTCAGCAAAATCAGTGTTACAATCTGAAAAAATAAATGAAATTCCTATTACTTTAACTCAAAGAGAGCGAGAAGTTTTAATTTTTGTACAGCAAGGAATGACTAATAAAAATATTGCAGTAACATTGAATTTAAGCCAACGCTCTATAGAATATACGTTAACGGAGCTATTTAATAAGTTAAGAGTATCTTCTAGGGTAGAGGCTGTAG
This sequence comes from Bacillus cereus group sp. BcHK124, assembly GCF_027712065.1. Lineage (NCBI taxonomy): Bacteria > Bacillati > Bacillota > Bacilli > Caryophanales > Bacillaceae > Bacillus > Bacillus cereus group sp. BcHK124. Next base: position 36,179 of record NZ_JAQFPJ010000017.1, on the reverse strand, counting down.
AAAAAGCAAAGTCTCTGGGGATATTATCTAAAATTAATTTGTGATATATGTAATAAAAGATCAAAAATTTAGTTTGTTGAAATAACCTTCAATCACTTCTTTTTCTTGTTTTCCTACAAGTTTACTTTTTCATTCCCTTTATTATGATGTAGAAAAGTAAATTTGTATTTTTCCGAAACTTGTATTTCGGAAAAATACAATAAACTCTTCGTATGAAACTTACATTGTTTTTAATATAGTTATGTATAGAAACCAAGATGAAGTAACTTGGTAAATATTAAAAACGACGTTATGTCAGTTTAATAGGGGGAAATTGTGATGAAAAAGAAACTATTTAAAGGTACAGCGTTAATGCTCTCAGCTGCAATTTTAGGTGGAAGTCTAGCAAATACAACTTCTGTAAGTGCGGCAGAAATTAATCCACCAACTTATTCATTAGAAGAGAAGGCTGAAATGGACAAAGCATTTAAGGTGTTAAGTGTTATTGAATCAATTCCTGATAGTGTATTAGCAGAAGGTAGTGATTCTGTAAATCAGTGGATGGCGGAAAATAATTATGATGGCTTATTCCAAGTTATGGATGCTATTGAGAATGATGAAGCTGTAGCATATGGGGTGGCAGGTTGTGTTTCAGCTGTCGGGTTTGCATTAGTTTCTAATGTATTCTCAATTACTAAGCTTACAAAAATTAAAAGTGCATTACAAGCACTAGGTGGGGCAAAAACATTTGTGAATAAATTGATTCCAGCATATAATGCAGCTAGAGCTAGTGGACAAAGTAAAAAAGCAGCCGCAACTTCTGCAGTGAAAAAAGCAGCAAGTGCAGCAGGACCAGAAGCTAAACAAGCGTTGCTAGATTTCTTTGCTTTAGGAAGTATTTATTCTGCTTGTTTTGAATAATGATATAGGAGTGAAATATGACTATCATCAGTACGATTTTCTTCTTTAGTTTTTCAGTGTTTTTTGTAATTCGTTACTTAAAATTAAAAAAGATATACGATTTATTAATGATATTTGTAGGTTTGTATGCAGGGCTTATAAATATGAAATTAATGAGTTTAAGTACAACGGTATCATATGTTTTAGATACCATAGTTATTGTTCTAGTGATTATTTCTGTAATTCTTTTTCTTAAGGATAAAAAGAATTATTAAATTTTATTATTAAGATTATATTGAAGTTCAAAAAGAGTTTGACCCAAAAGTAGCTGAATAGCTACTCGGGTCAAACTCTTTTTTATTTATAGGGTGTATTGTTGATATAAAATAGCATTATGCACAGCAAATTTATTTTTGAAAAATACTGATTGTCACTATGTATATCATTCCTTTCTAAATATTGTCGAATATTGATAGATTATCATAGCATAATAATGAAGGAATTCTCATGAAAGATATGGAAACTTAATAATTACATCTCCATATGTCGTATCTACCATTTCCTCTTTCATATAGGCAATGATACAGTAGAGGTAGTACTTAGAGTAAAGGGGTAAAGTGTAGAATGGATTTTCAGACAATCAAAGAGTATTTTTCACCAGAAAATATGGATCATATTGTTGAAAGCTATAAAGCGTTCGGACCACTTCTTGGTATTGGGCTACCGATGATAGAGGCGCTAATTCCAGCATTGCCACTTATCGTATTTGTACTGGCGAATGCTGTTGCATTTGGATTTTGGCTCGGTTTTCTTTATTCTTGGCTTGGATCAGTAATGGGTGCCTTACTTGTTTTTTTCATAATCCGCCATTTTGGCCGAAGTCGTTTCTTTTCTTTTGTGAATAAGCATGAGAAAGTACGAAAGGCAATGGGATGGATTGAAAGGAAAGGGTTCGCGCCGATTTTCGTCATCTTTTGTTTTCCGTTTACACCGTCTGCGCTTATAAATGTTGTCGCTGGTCTATCGCGCATTAGTGTAAAACAGTTTGGTCTTGCGCTCGCGTTCGGAAAGCTTGTGATGATTTTTATTTTAACGTATATCGGTCATGATTTAATGTCATTTATTCATAATCCGGTGAAATCAGTCATTGTAGCGATTGGTATTTTTATTTTATGGTATGTCGGCAAGAAAATTGAAGTAAAGTTAGAACTGCATTAAGAATAAGTCTTCTTTGTAAAGGAAAGCTTCATTATTAAAGGATAAGGGGAGAAGCGGATGAAGAAAACTTTGAAAAAAGAAGGCATAGAGTGGATACGAACAATTTTAATTGGTGTATTATTAGCTGTATTTTTTCGAACGTTTTTCTTTTCAACGTATGTTGTAGAGGGGAAGTCAATGATGCCGACATTGCAAGATGGCAATATGCTCGTTGTAAATAAGGTGAGTTATCAAGTGGGGGACTTGAATAGGTTTGATGTTGTTGTATTTCATGCGAACAAAAAAGAGGACTACGTAAAACGAATTATCGGTTTACCTGGGGATCATATTGAATATAAGCATGATAAACTATATATAAACGGACAATTCGTGGATGAACCTTATCTAGAGAAATATAAGAAAGAGATAAATGGACGACAACTAACAGGTGATTTTACGCTAGAAGAGTTAACGAAGGAAAAAACGGTGCCACCTGGATATATTTTTGTAGTAGGTGATAACCGCCTCGGGAGCTGGGATAGTAGACATTTTGGTTTTGTAAAAGCTGATACAGTTGTCGGTAAAGTTGATTTACGATATTGGCCAATTCAAGAGGTGCAAACGAATTTTTCAAAAGGTTGATATAATAGGTAGAAGTATAGAAAAAGACAAACTACTCCGTTTGTCTTTTTTCGTGTCCTATAATACAATTATAGTAGCAAACTAACGTTCGTTATGTAAGTGAAAGGTGGGGTTACATGTCACTTCGATTTGTGATTGGTAGAGCGGGAAGTGGAAAAAGTACACTTTGTTTACACGAAGTGCAAGAAGAGTTAAAGCAGCGCCCAAGAGGGGAAACAATATTATATCTTGTGCCAGAACAGATGACATTCCAAACGCAGCAGGCGTTAATTGGTAGTGAGGATGTTAGAGGTTCTATTCGGGCACAAGTTTTTAGTTTTTCACGATTAGCTTGGAAAGTATTGCAAGAAGTTGGCGGAGCGAGTCGTCTTCACATTGATGAAGCGGGCGTACATATGTTACTTCGTAAAATTGTAGAGTCTCGTAAAGATGGATTATCGGTATTCCAAAAAGCAGCGGAGCAAAATGGTTTCTTTGAACATCTTGGCAGTATGATTGCGGAGTTTAAACGATATAACGTGACGCCATCAAACGTATATGAAATGTGGCAACAATTAGATGCGCATAGTAGCAGTGCCGAACAAAAGCTATTAGCGAATAAAGTGTATGATTTACAGTTATTATATGATGATTTTGAACGTGCTTTAATCGGAAAGTACTTAGATTCAGAAGACTATCTGCAATTGCTAGTGGAAAAGCTTCCGCAGTCTGAATATGTAAAGGGAGCTGAAATTTATATAGATGGCTTCCATTCGTTTTCACCGCAAGAACTAGAAATTGTAAGACAGCTTATGATTTGCGGAGCGAGAGTGACAATCACGTTAACGCTAGATGAAAAAACGTTAGCGCAGCCAGTAAATGAACTAGATTTATTTTATGAAACGACGTTAACGTATGAAAAAATAAAACAAGTAGCGCGTGAAGAGAAGATAGAAATTGAAAAAACGATTCCACTTATGGAACAGCCGCGTTTTCATTCTCCGGCGTTAGCGCATTTAGAAGCTCATTATGAAGCGCGTCCGAATGAGAAATTTAACGGGGAAGCAAGTGTAACGATTCATACAGCCGCGAATTTACGAGCGGAAGTAGAAGGCGTTGCTCGTGAAATTCGTAGACTTGTGGCAGATGAAGACTATCGTTACCGAGATATTGCAGTTCTTCTTCGTAACGGAGAAAGTTATTACGATGTAATGCGGACTCTATTTACAGATTATAATATCCCGCACTTTATCGATGAAAAACGCCCGATGTCACATCATCCGTTAGTAGAATGCATTCGTTCTGCACTCGAGATTATTAGCGGGAATTGGCGTTATGATGCAGTATTTCGCTGCGTGAAAACAGAGCTTTTATATCCATTAGACGTAAGAAAAGAAACGATGCGCGAAGAGATGGATGAGTTTGAAAACTACTGTTTAGCATACGGTGTACAAGGGAAAAGATGGACTTCTGAGGATCCATGGATGTATCGCCGCTATCGTTCTCTTGACGATACGAACGGGATGATTACAGACAGCGAACGTGAAATGGAAGAGAAAATAAATCGATTGCGTGACGTTGTAAGAACGCCCGTTATTCGTATGCAAAAAAGACTGAAGCGTGCGGGAACGGTTATGCAAATGTGCGAAGCTGTTTACTTATTTTTAGAAGAGCTTGACGTTCCGAAAAAATTAGAAGCATTACGTATTCGTGCAGAAGAGAGCGGAGATTTCTTATTTGCGACAGATCATGAACAAGTATGGGAAGAAGTAATGAGTCTTCTTGATACGTTTGTTGAGATGCTTGGCGAAGAAAAAATGTCACTTTCTATGTTCACAGACGTTATGTCGACAGGTCTTGAGGCGCTTCAATTCGCAAACATTCCGCCGTCATTAGACCAAGTGTTAATTGCGAATATTGATCGTTCTAGATTATCAAATGTGAAAGCAACATTCGTCATTGGAGTGAATGAAGGTGTGATTCCAGCAGCACCGATGGATGAAGGTATGCTTTCTGATGAAGAAAGAGATGTTCTTAGCGCTGCAGGTATTGAACTCGCACCAACGACGAGACAAACTTTATTAGAAGAACAGTTTGTTATGTACCAAATGGTAACGAGAGCAACTGAGAAATTATACATTTCATGCCCGCTTGCAGATGAGGAAGGAAAGACGTTACTTGCTTCTAGCTTTATTAAGAAAATAAAAAGAATGTTCCCTGATGTGAAAGATACATTTATTACGAACGACGTAAATGATTTATCACGTTCGGAACAAATTTCATACGTAGCAACACCAGAAGTAACGTTGTCATATGTTATGCAGCAACTTCAAACGTGGAAGCGATATGGATTTGAAGGCAACTTAGACTTTTGGTGGGATGTATATAATTTCTACGTTACTTCAGATGAATGGAAGCAAAAAAGTAGCCGCGTATTATCAAGCTTATTCTACCGAAATCGTGCGCAAAAGCTAAGTACAGCTGTAAGTAGAGATTTATACGGAGACAAAATAAAAGGAAGCGTTTCTCGTATGGAATTATTTAATCGTTGTGCGTACGCTCATTTCGCGCAACACGGTTTATCGTTAAGAGAGCGTGATATTTTCAAACTGGATGCGCCAGATATTGGGGAACTATTCCATGCAGCACTGAAGAGAATTGCGGACAGGCTATTACGTGAAAACCGTACTTGGGCGGATTTATCAATAAAAGAGTGTGAGCATCTTTCTGCTGTAGTAATAGAAGAGATTGCACCGTTATTACAAAGACAAATTTTATTAAGTTCAAACCGTCATTTCTATTTAAAACAAAAACTACAACAAATCATTTTCCGTACGTCAATCATTCTTCGTGAACATGCGAAGTCTAGCGGTTTCGTACCAGTTGATTTAGAAGTGCCATTTGGTATGGGCGGTACAGGATCGCTTCCGCCAATGGAATTCTCATTACCAAATGGTGTGAAGATGGAAGTAGTTGGCCGTATTGACCGTGTTGATAAGGCAGAAGATGAAAACGGAACATTCCTACGTATTATTGACTATAAATCAAGCTCAAAAGCGTTAGACTTAACGGAAGTGTATTACGGATTAGCACTTCAAATGTTAACGTATTTAGATGTTGTTACTTCAAATGCGCATACGTGGATGAAAAAAGGCGGCACGGCATCACCAGCTGGTGTATTGTATTTCCACATTCATAACCCAATTGTGGAGGTAAAAGGTGACGCATCTGAAGCAGAAATTGAAAAGGAAATTTTAAAGAAATTCAAAATGAAAGGTCTCGTACTAGGAGATGCTGACGTTGTTCGTTTAATGGATAATAAACTTTCAACAGGAAGCTCTGATATTATTTCTGCTGGTCTGAAAAAAGACGGTAGTTTTAGTGCGCGTTCAAGTATTGCAAGTGAACAAGAGTTTAACGTCCTGCAAAAATACGTACACCATACGTTTGAAAATATCGGAAAAGACATTACAGAAGGCGTTATCGATATTGCTCCTTACAAAAAGGGGAATAAAGCGGCGTGTACGTTCTGTAACTTCAAATCTGTTTGCCAGTTCGATGAATCACTTGAAGATAACCAGTTCCGTACGTTAAAAGATATGAAAGATAGTGAAGCGATGGAGAAAATTAGAGAGGAGGTTGGCGGAGAATGATGGAAAATTGGCCTAAAAAACCAGAAGGTAGTCAATGGACAGATGACCAGTGGAAAGCCGTTGTAGCGAACGGACGTGATATTTTAGTCGCGGCAGCAGCTGGTTCAGGGAAAACAGCAGTATTAGTTGAACGTATTATTAAAAAGATTATAAATGAAGAAAATCCAGTCGATGTCGACCGCCTGCTCGTTGTAACATTTACGAATGCAGCGGCGCAAGAGATGAAAAACAGAATTGGGGAAGCGTTAGAAAAAGTATTAATTGATGAGCCTGGCTCTCAGCACATCCGAAAGCAGCTGAGCTTATTAAATAAAGCTTCCATTTCAACGATCCATTCCTTTTGTTTACAAGTTATTAGAGGATACTATTACATGCTTGATGTTGATCCTCGTTTCCGCATAGCGAATCAAACAGAAAATGAACTATTAAAAGAAGAAGTGCTAGATGACATATTAGAAGAAGAGTATGGAATTGAAGATAATACGATATTCTTTGAACTTGTTGATCGTTATACGAGTGACCGTAGTGACGATGATTTACAACGTATGATTTTAGCGCTTCATACAGAATCAAGAGCACATCCAAATCCGGAAAAATGGCTTGATAAATTAGTAGAAGCATACGATGTGGAAGGAAAGACAATTGAAGATTTAGTGTACGCTTCCTACTTATTAGAAGATGTGAAATTCCAACTTGAAACAGCGGAACAGCATATTCGGAAAGCAACGGAACTCGCAATGCTTCCTGACGGTCCAGCGCCTCGTGTTGAAACACTGCAAGCGGATTTAGCTTTACTTGGAACGTTATCATCAGCTGCTCGTGAGTCATGGACAAGCGTGTATGAAGCGATGCAAAACGTATCGTGGCAAACGTTAAAGCGTATTAAGAAAAGTGATTACAACGAGGATGTTGTGAAACAAGTAGACTCTCTTCGTAATAAAGCGAAAGATGAAGTGAAGAAATTACAAGAAGAGCTATTTAGTCGCAAACCTGAAAGTTTCTTACGAGATTTTCAAGATATGCATCCTGTATTAGAAAAACTAGTACAGCTTGTAAAAGTATTTACAGAACGTTTCCAAGCGATGAAGCGAGATAAAGGAATGGTCGATTTCACAGATTTAGAGCATTTCTGTTTACAAATTTTAAGCGAACAAAGTGAAGAAGGTGAAATGAAGCCATCAGCTGTAGCACTTCAATATCGTAATAAATTTGCTGAAGTATTAGTCGATGAATATCAAGATACGAACTTCGTACAAGAATCGATTATTAAATTCGTAACGAAAGATTCTGAGAGTGAAGGAAACTTGTTCATGGTAGGTGACGTGAAGCAGTCGATCTATCGTTTCCGACTAGCAGAACCAGGATTATTCTTAGGAAAGTATAAACGCTTCACGCAAGAAGGATTAGGCGGCGGAATGAAGATTGATTTAGCGAAAAACTTCCGTAGTCGTCATGAAGTGTTAGCGGGTACGAACTTCATCTTCAAACAAATTATGGGCGAAGAAGTTGGGGAAATTGATTACGATGCTGATGCTGAATTAAAGCTAGGTGCTAGTTATCCAGAAGGTGAAGATGTAACGGCTGAGCTATTATGTATTCAGCAAACGGAAGAAGAGGTAATAGACGGAGAAGAAGGTGCGGAAGTAGAAAAAGCGCAGCTTGAAGCTCGTCTTATGGCGCAGCGCATTAAAGCGATGGTCGATTCGGGTTATGAAGTGTATGATCGTAAAACGGATAGTATGCGCCCTGTACAATACCGCGACTTCGTTATTTTACTTCGCTCCATGCCGTGGGCACCGCAAATTATGGAAGAGTTAAAGCTGCAAGGAATTCCAGTATACGCTGATCTTGCGACTGGTTACTTTGAAGCGACAGAAGTAAATATTATGATGAACGTATTCCGCGTGATCGATAATCCGATGCAAGATATTCCGCTTGCAGCAGTACTTCGTTCACCAATCGTTGGATTAAATGATGAAGAACTTGCAACGCTTCGTGCTCATGGGAAGAAAGGCTCGTTTTATGAAGTAATGAGCTCCTTCTTAAAAGGGGCACCGCTTGAAGAAGAAAAAGAACTACATGACAAATTAGAATGGTTCTACAACTTACTGCAAGGGTGGCGTGAATTCGCGCGCCAACAGTCTCTTTCTGATTTAATTTGGAAAGTGTACGGTGAGACAGGTTATTATGACTTTGTCGGTGGTTTACCAGCTGGAAAGCAAAGGCAAGCAAACCTGCGTGTACTATATGACCGCGCAAGACAATATGAAGCAACATCGTTTAGAGGACTATTCCGCTTCTTACGCTTTATTGAGCGTATTTTAGAACGCGGTGATGATATGGGTACGGCGAGAGCTTTAGGTGAACAAGAAGATGTCGTTCGCATTATGACAATTCATAAAAGTAAAGGACTTGAGTTCCCAGTCGTATTCGTAGCTGGACTAGGTCGCCGCTTTAATACACAAGATTTAATGAAACGTTTCTTACTGCATAAAGACTTCGGTTTTGGTTCGCAATTTATTGATCCTCGAAAACGAATTAAATATACGACATTATCGCAACTTGCGATTAAGCGTAAAATGAAAATGGAATTAATCGCGGAAGAAATGCGTGTATTATACGTAGCGTTAACACGTGCAAAAGAGAAGTTAATTTTAATTGGAACGGTTAAGGATGCAAATAAAGAAATGGAAAAATGGCTGGATGCGAGGGAGCATAGTGAATGGTTATTACCAGATCATATACGTGCCGGAGCGTCTTGTTATTTAGACTGGATTGCACCTTCCTTATATAGACATCGTGATAGTGAAATACTTCTTGAATTAGGACAAGGGAGCATTCCAGATGAAATTTATGGATACGACACGAGCTGGAAAGTAGAAGTTGTTGACGGTAACACGTTACTCGCGCCAGAACCCGTTCAAGAAGAGAAACAAGAATTATTAGAAGCACTTCGTGAGAAAAAAGCTGTTCCCCTGCAAAGTGAACGAAAAGAAGAAGTGTATGATAGATTAATGTGGAAGTACGGATATGAGGAAGCAACATCTCATCGTGCGAAACAGTCTGTTACAGAAATAAAGAGAAATTATCAATCTGAAGAAGGTAGCGATAACGCCTTTATTAAAAAATTACGTGCACCAATTCAAACACGTCCTCGTTTTATGGAGAAAAAGGGATTAACATACGCAGAGCGCGGAACAGCAGTACATGCCGTTATGCAGCATGTTGATTTGAAGAAGCCGATTACAGAAGAAGTGATTCGGGAGCAAATTGCTGGAATGGTAAATAAAGAATTATTAACATTCGAGCAGGCGGAAGAAATTGCAATTGAAAAAGTGATTTCATTCTTTGACAGTGACCTAGGTAAAAGGGTATTAGCGGCGAAAAGTGTTGAGCGTGAAGTACCATTTACGATGATGCTTGCAGCAGAAGAAGCATATCAAGATTGGCAAGGGAAGAGCGGGGAATCCATTCTTGTCCAAGGGGTTATTGACTGCATGATTGAAGAGGAAGATGGTATTACGTTAATCGACTTCAAAACGGATACGATTGCAGGGAAATTCCCAGGCGGATTTGATCAAGCGAAACCAATTTTAGAAGAGCGATATAAAGTGCAACTTTCGTTATATGCAAAAGCGCTCGAGAAAAGCTTACAACACCCTGTGAAAGAGAAATGTTTATACTTCTTTGATGGTAATCATGTTGTAAAAATCGAAGAATAGAGGAACTTGAAAATGGCAACAGAAAAAACGTTAAGAACGTGTGAAAAAGGACATGAATACTACAAAAGTAGCGATTGTCCAACTTGCCCAACCTGTGAGAACGAGAGAGCGCCGAAAGAAGGTTTTCTCGCTCTTCTTTCAGCACCAGCAAGAAGGGCGCTAGAACATCATGGAATTTACACTGTAGAAAAACTCTCAAAGTATAGTGAGAAAGAAATTTTAAAATTGCATGGTATGGGACCTGCGTCGATGCCAAAGCTTAGAAAGGCTTTGGAAGAGAGTGGTTTATCATTTAAATAAAATGAAACAGTAAACAGTGGAGATTTTGATAATATCAAATGAGGTAAAAGAAAAAAGTAGGAGATATTCTCCTACTTTTTTTACGCTGTTCCAATCTGATCTTGATCCGCCACATCAGAATCAAATGTATTTGTTGCACTAACACCGTTAAACGTATTCACGACAAATCCAACATTGGAAGCTCCGGAACCATTATAAGCTTTCGTATTTTCTTTCGGAGACACGTTATAAAAATCTCCTAAATTAAAAGAACCATTACTGTTTTGAACGACGAGATTTCCAACAACGGAAGGCATACCATCCACCTACTTTACTAAGCTTTTTAATTACTATATGAATTATGGAGCGGAAGGTTCATCCGTAATATATTGGCGAATTTGCATAATACGAGAGTTATTAAAAACATAATCAACATTTCCAATTTGAAATCCACCAGAGTTTAAAAGTGTGCGCAATTCAACATTGTTTACTTCAATAAAAGGGCATTCATTTAAAATGTTTAATTTTACATCTGTCGTTCGTTTCGGGATTGTAATGTATTCATCGGTAAAGATTTCAAATGCATCTAAGCGACCTTCGTCTTTTATATAACAAGGAATTTCTCGGTGAACAGCAAGAGCTCTACTTTTTAACTCCATTTGATTTGCATCTCCAACTTGAAATACGGCAGCAATACCTAAAGAAATAATAGAAACATTTTCGACAATAGACACATGATGTAACATAATTTTTCAGTCTCCTTAACCTGGAGTAGGAGGGACATCTGTGACTAATGGTACAAATGGCCCCTCTGTAACAGTTTCAAACGGCGTATCAAGAATAGAAGATAGTATGAGGAAATTTGCATCTCCAATTAAAAAGAGTGCGGACGACGATACACCGTTCATTTTAATCTGTCCGACTTTCAATTCACGATTTACAACGTTAACATTCATACATACTTACTCCTTTCGGAAATTGCCCGGTATGTGTTGAATAAACGAGAGGAAGGCCTTGTCGATATCATGTTTCATAGCTTGAATAATGATATCTCGTAAATAATCTGGATCTGTTGAAATCCCTTCATGTGATTGCGCTTGTGATAAGTAATAAGGGAGTCTATGCTCCATCTGTTTTTTGATGTCGTCAACCATCATTTGTCGATACATTTCATCGAGCGGCGTTCTCTCTTCTTGTTCAAAATGGAGAATTCGATTATATGCTTCTTCATCTAAGTAACGATGCATTTCTTGAAGGATGCTTTGGTAAAAATCTGGATTTGTGTCGGTTTCAGGATTGACCTTCAAAGTTTCTGTATCTACTTGAAAATCTTCAATTTGTTGTCCTTTTGCTGAAAACGGATTTAAACCAATATTTAAAGTGCCATTTAAATTTTCTACTTTTAATTGATCGAATTTGTATTCCACTTTTCCTACAGAAGAGGAGGGGCGATTTTTTAATTCGTTAAGCTCTTCTTGTAATAGACGTACTTGATCTTCTAAATTCAGGATGGCTGTTTGTTGTGCTTGAAGAGCTTGTTGAAGTTGGTGTAAGTAAGTATATATATCTTGATTCATTCTGTGAAACCTCCTTTTCAATAGGGAGGGTAAATATATTCCTGCTATATATTTATGACAAGGATGTCTTAAGAAGAACTAGTTGATGGTTTGATAGAAATAATTTGTCCTTTCGCCTGTAATGGGCGAAGGGGCTCTGTAAATCCGCCAGTATTTGAGAATTTAGATAGGGCTTTAATACTTCCAGCAGTACCAATTTGGAATACAGAAGAGGTTGTAATGCTATCGATTTTAATGCTGTTAATGACGATGCTTTGGTTTACATAAAAATTCAATACAATCGCCTCCTCTAAGTTGAACCAATGATCGCTTGATCAATTACATCGGAGTCATTAACGGTCGTTGCGCTTTGATAATTGTAGACAGAAACGTTATCTCCAACATTAAAAGAGCCGGCCCCAGCGAAAGCGCGTGAATAACTAATAGGCCTAATCGCAAATACATCTCCAATATGAAAAATACCACTTGATCCAATATTGACGATACGAATATGTCCGACCATAGCTGGCATACAAAACACCTTTCGTTTTTAAAATTTTCTTTTCTACTATTGTATGGGCGTTTTCAATAAAATGTGTTTTTTTTGAAATAAAAGAAACACACACGTTATTGCGTGTGTGTTTCGAGTGTTTGATTAGGGTGAAAATCCGTATGTACATGCCAAATTACATTTAAGAGCCTGTCCAGTTCTTGGCTACAATCCACTGTTTTTTGAGAAGTCATTCCATAGCGTTCAGCAAAATAAATCATTTTTTCACGTTTTTTTTCAATCGCTTGCTCAAACATTGAAATCGGCTCCATCTCTAAATGAAATTTTTAGTATATATGTAGTACATATTATACAAAAAAAACATAAAAAAGAAATGCATTCGCTAAAAAAAGTAAAATTTCTACATTTTATGCCAAATGATAAAGGAGTAACGAATCGGATATGAGAAGAATATTGTAAAAATTAGCGTGTATGAGAAGGTTTTTTTCTTGCGGATGCGAATACAATTAAAGTGTATGAGTTTTAGGATGGAGAGTGGAAATATTGCGTTTGGTAACGGCGAAAAAAGATGAAAAGGTATTTGTAGGTATTGTGGATGAAGAGGAAGAAAAGGTATTGCATGTAAGAGAAGCGCAAAGACAAAAAGGGGAAAAGGTTACGATTCCAATTACAATGTTAGAGTGTATTGAAAGAGGAACCGAATGTGTTGAAAAAATGTGTGATATTGTCAATTGGGCGAAGAAAAATGAAGGAACCGCGTATTACCCGTTAACTGAGGTGAAAATATTAGCACCAATTCCAAGGCCAAGGAAGAATATTTTGTGCGTTGGAAAAAATTATCGTGAGCATGCGATAGAAATGGGCGGAGTAGAGTCAATTCCAGAAAATATAATGATCTTTACGAAAGCGCCAACGACAGTTATTGGCATGGATGAAAAAATTAATAGTCATCCCCACGCAACGAATGAATTAGACTATGAAGGAGAACTAGCTATCATCATTGGTAAGCGAGGGAAACAAATAAAAAAAGAAAAAGCACTTGAGCATATTTTTGGTTATACCATTATAAATGATATAACTGCTCGCGACATTCAAAGGAAGCATAAACAATTTTTCCTTGGAAAAAGTTTCGATACATTTTGTCCGATGGGACCGTATTTAATTCATAAATCGATGATTAGTGCGCCAAATGCGTTACACATTGAAACGGTAGTAAATGGGGAAGTAAGACAAACTTCAAATACAAATAAAATGATTTTTTCAATAGAAGAAATCATTTCAACGATAAGTAAAGGAATGACATTAGAACCAGGAGATATTATCGCAACAGGAACCCCGGCTGGTGTTGGAAAAGGTTTCACACCACCGAAGTTTTTGCATGCCGGTGATGAAGTAGTCATTACAGTAGAAGGAATTGGTACTTTGCGAAATGTGGTGAAGTGAAGAAAAGAAAAGAGCTATCTTATTAATAGATAGCTCTTTTCTATGGCCATGGGTTATTGAAAAAATCTAAAATAGCAACAATATATAATCCGATGAGTATTAATGTACAAATCCCGATTAGTATAACGGCAAGAGAACTTCTTTCACGGCCAAACCCGATAGCTGTAAGAAAAACGGAAGCCCAAAATGAGATTTTAAGTAGCATGAATGTATGAGGTGTTGAGTAGTGACGGAGTAATGTTGTATATAATAAGAATCCGATGAATGTAATGGAAATGAGAATAGTAGCTAAATAGTTAATATGTTTGCCGTATTTCAAAAGCATATAACTACCTCCTCTATAAAATAAACAGAATATTGAAATTTATTTTACGATAAACTACTAAAAAAAGAAAGAGGCTGCCCTAACATGTAGGACAACCTCTCTATTATTACGATAATACCGCTTTAATTTTTTGGAATGCCCACTCTAAATCTTCTTCAGAGATTACTAGAGGTGGTGCGATACGAATTACATTTTCGTGTGTTTCTTTACATAATAGACCCGCTGCTTTTAGTTGTTCACAGTAAGGACGAGCTGGCTCGTTTAATTCGATACCGATAAATAAGCCTTTACCACGAACTTCAGTAATCATTGGGTTATCAATTTCTTTTAATTGTCCAACTAATTTTTCACCTAATTGAAGAGAACGCTCTGTTAATTTTTCTTCTTCTAACACTTCAAGAGCTGCGATAGAAACAGCACATGCAAGTGGATTACCACCGAATGTAGAACCGTGAGAACCTGGCTCAAATACACCTAAAATGTCGCGGTTTGCTGCAACGCAAGAGATTGGGAATACGCCGCCGCCAAGTGCTTTACCAAGTATGTACATGTCAGGAGTTACACCGTCCCAGTCACAAGCAAATACTTTACCAGTACGACCTAAGCCAGTTTGGATTTCATCTGCTACGAATAAAACGTTTTCTTTTTTACATACTTCAAGAGCTTCTTTTAAGAAACCAGCTGGTGGGATGTTAATTCCTGCTTCACCTTGGATTGGCTCTAAAATGAATGCAGCTGTGTTTGGTGTAATAGCAGCTTTTAACGCTTCTAAATCACCGTAAGGAATTACAACGATGCCAGGAAGCATTGGACCGAATCCACGCTTGTACTCTTCGTTTGAAGACATAGAAACAGCACCCATCGTACGTCCGTGGAAGTTATCTTCACAAACGATAATTTCAGCACGGTTTGCTTCTACTTTCTTCACATCATAAGCCCATCGGCGAGCTGTTTTAATTGCAGTTTCAACAGCTTCTGCACCTGTATTCATTGGAAGTACCATTTCTTTATTAGTTAGTTTCGCAACTTTTTCGTACCAAGGACCTAATTGATCGCTATGGAAAGCACGAGAAGTTAACGTAACACGATTAGCTTGGTCAATTAAAGCGTTAATAATTTTTGGGTGACGATGACCTTGGTTTACTGCAGAATATGCACTTAATAAGTCCATATAGCGGTTTCCTTCAGGATCTTCTACCCAAACGCCTTCTGCTTTAGAAATAACGATTGGAAGTGGGTGATAGTTATTTGCCCCGTATGTGTCTGTAAGTTCGATAATATCCTTAGTTTGAATCATGATTGTTCCCCCTTTTGTTATTACAAGAAGTTTGTAAATACTCTAAATATTATAGCATTTAAATGTAAAAAAGCGAAACATTTCCTGAAAATAAATGAACATGTTATCATATAGAATGAAAAAGTGTGAAAAGAGGAGGCAAGGGATACGATGGTACATATGCATATTACAGCATGGGCGTTAGGTTTAATTTTATTCTTCGTTGCGTATTCACTTTATTCAGCAGGAAGAAAAGGTAAAGGTGTACATATGGGGCTTCGCCTAATGTATATCTTCATTATTGTGACGGGATTCATGTTGTACATGAGTATTGTGAAAACAGCAACAGGTAGCATGCACATGTGGTACGGTTTAAAAATGTTAGCTGGTATATTAGTAATCGGTGGAATGGAAATGGTTCTTGTAAAAATGAGCAAAAACAAACCAACAGGGGCGGTTTGGGGCTTATTTATTGTCGCGCTAGTAGCGGTAATTTATCTAGGACTGAAATTACCGATTGGTTGGAAAGTATTCTAATAAAGAAAATAAAACCACCTTATAATCTCAAAGACTTGGGAGATAAGGTGGTTTTTTATTTTATGTCGCATCGATATGCAACTCTTCTCCGTTCACTTTTGTAAAACGAAACATATTTTTATTTGATGTAGCGTGACGAACGAAATGGTGCTGTAGTGTACAAATCATCTCTTCGTTATCAAACAAAAGAATATTTACTCCTTCACATGCTTCCTCTTTCGGTAAAAAGGATAAATAATTATGACAATACATACAATCATATAAAGAGTAATGAAGTGATTGCAATGCCTCTGTTAATAAGGCAAAGACAGAGTCAGGTAATTCCTCAAGCCATTCTGTATAGCTAAGAAGTAATTTTTTACGAATACGTATCATTTCCCCATTTTGCAAATGGTGCTGTTCGTTGGCGATTTGTAATACATCTTGTTCATAAAAACGAGCTGGTAGCCAGTTATTGTTATATAAAATCTCAAATCCATCTTCGGCAATATCTTCTAATAAAAATGCTTCTTCATTTTCATCATCAAAGAATACCCATTCATTGTTTATATATTCTACATTACCGACCGTATGAGCACGAGGTTGGTTATACAAAATATGTTTACGTTGTATCATACACGATTTCTCCTTTATGAAAAGTAGTTATTTCTGTTATAGACAGTTCGTGCATTCTTTATAACTAGACACATCTACACATAGGTGGGCATACAATAAAACACGTTTTACTGAGTGAAAATGCTATTCCATATGTGGATAGTAGGTTATCGTCAAGTTTTTCATTTTTTAATCCGCACCTCTTAGGGTGGGGATTACTGCACGTTCAAGAAAAGAAATAAGATGGAAGGATGATTTATATGTGCGGGATTACAGGATGGGTGGATTATAAACGCTCATTAGAAGGAGAACGGGACGTCGTTACGAAGATGGCTGAGACGTTAGCGAAGCGTGGCCCAGATGATAATAAAGTTTGGATTAAAGGGAATGTCGCATTTGGGCATAAACGGTTAATCGTTGTTGATCCTGAGGGTGGTAAACAGCCGATGACTTGTTTAAAAGATGAAACGAATTATGCAATTTGCTATAATGGCGAACTGTATAACACGGAAGATATTCGAAAGGAACTATTAAGAAGAGGATATACGTTCAAAGGTCATTCTGATACGGAAGTACTATTAGCATCATATATGGAATGGAAAGAAGAATGTGTCGATCATTTAAACGGTATATATGCGTTTGCTGTATGGGATGAACAGAAAGAACAAGTGTTTATTGCGCGTGATCGATTAGGTGTAAAGCCGCTATTTTATAAATATGACAGTGGGCGATTACTATTTGGATCAGAGTTAAAAGCGATATTGGCGCATCCAGATGTGAAGGCGGAAGTGACGTTAGAAGGATTATCTGAAATATTCGGACTTGGACCATCTAGAACGCCTGGTCACGGTATTTATGCTGGTATAAAAGAATTACGTCCAGGTCATGCGATGACATTTTCAAAGAACGGTTTATGCATATGGAGATATTGGAATGTGGAAAGTAAAAAGCATGAAGATTCTTTTGAAGAAACAGTAGAGAAAACGCGCTTTTTATTACAAGATGCGATTACAAGGCAGCTCGTTTCTGATGTACCACTGTGTACTTTTCTATCAGGTGGTGTAGACTCGAGCGCGATTACAGCAATTGCTGCGAAAGAATACGAAAGATCAGGAAAAGGGCAATTGCACACATATTCGATTGATTACGAAGATAATGACAAATACTTTAAAGCAAATGCGTTTCAGCCAAATTCAGATGCACCATTTATTCATTTGATGACTGAAACGTTTCAAACAATCCATCATCGCTGCGTCATTTCAAATGAACAATTAGCGCAGTATTTAACAGAAGCGGTGCTCGTTCGCGATTTACCTGGTATGGCAGATATTGATTCGTCATTATTATGGTTTTGTCGTGAGATTAAACAAGATTTTGTCGTCGGTCTATCTGGGGAATGTGCAGATGAAATATTTGGTGGGTATCCGTGGTTTTATAGAGAGGATGATTTACAATCGAGTGCATTTCCGTGGATGCGCTCTACAGAAGCACGTGAACAACTGCTAAAGAAAGAATGGAGAAATAAATTAAACTTACAACAATATGTACAGCAGCGCTATGAAGAGTCCATTCAAGAAGTTCCTATTTTAGAGGGAGAAAGCCCAATTGAAGCAAAGAGACGACAATTATTTTATTTAAATATGGTATGGTTTATGACAACATTATTAGACAGAAAAGATCGTATGAGTATGGGTGCAAGCTTAGAAGTACGCGTTCCATTTGCGGATCACCGACTTGTCGAATATGCGTGGAATATTCCTTGGGAAATGAAAATGTATAAAAATCGCGAAAAAGGTCTATTGCGTAAAGCACTAGAAGGATTACTTCCAAATGACATCTTATATAGAAAGAAGAGCCCGTATCCGAAAACGCATAATCCGCACTATACGAAAGCAGTAACGGTGTGGCTACAAGATTTATTAACGGATAAAGGCTCGATTTTACACGAACTATTTGATAAAGAACAGCTGAGCGGATTAATTGAGTCAGGCGGCAGCGCATTTCAAACACCTTGGTTCGGTCAATTAATGACTGGGCCTCAGCTTTTAGCTCATTTAGCGCAAATTCATGTTTGGTTTAAAGAATACGGGGTAAATATTAAAGAATAGAAGAAAAGCGACTTACTTTATATGTAAGTCGCTTTTTATTAAAAAAATTGTCATATAAAATTCAAAATCATATTATAAAAAATCTTTATTTATAATAATTATTTTGACGTAATTATTATTAGTTGTTATAATTGGAAACAAATGTTCTTGAAAAAGATTCTCATTTATCCCGCTTTAATGGGCAGTAAGACCCCCACCCCAAAATTCAGCGAAAGAAAAGAATTTAGGTGGGGGATCAACTGCCCATAAAAGTCCGATTGGTTCAACTAATAATCAGTGGGGGATGAAGAACCTCCCCACTGATTAAAGTTTCACTTTATAAAATTGAGGTGTTATATAGATGGCAAAGAAAAAAATAGGTTTACTCGTAATGGCATATGGAACGCCAGAATCATTAGAGGATGTAGAAGCGTACTACACACATATTCGCCACGGGCGCAAACCTTCTGAAGAAGCACTCCAAGATTTAATTGGGCGTTATAAAGCGATTGGCGGAATTTCACCACTTGCAAAAATTACGAAAGAGCAAGCGCATAAATTAACAGATTCAATGAATAATATATTTACAGAGTATGAATTTAATTGTTACTTAGGATTAAAACATATAGCCCCATTTATAGAAGATGCAGTAGAAGAGATGAAGCGTGATGGGATTGAGCAGGCGATTAGTATCGTATTAGCACCGCATTATTCTACATTTAGCATTAAAGCGTATAATGACCGTGCTATTCGTCTTTCGGAAGAAATTGGTGGTCCTGTTATTGAACCAATTGAACAATGGTATGATGAACCAAAATTTATTTCGTATTGGGCAGATCAAATAAAAGAAACATTTACAAAGATTGAAGATAAAGAGAAAGCAGTTGTCATTTTTTCTGCGCATAGTTTACCAGAGAAAATTATTGCGGCGGGTGATCCTTATGTGAAGCAATTGCAGCATACGGCGGATTTAATCGCAGCAGCTGCAAACATTCAAAATTATACAATAGGTTGGCAAAGTGCCGGAAATACACCTGATCCATGGATTGGACCGGATGTGCAAGATTTAACGAGAGATTTATTTGAGGAGCATAGATATGAATCTTTCATATATTGCCCAGTTGGCTTTGTCGCAGAGCATCTAGAAGTTTTATATGACAACGATTACGAGTGTAGAGCTGTAACGGATGAAATAAATGCTACGTATTTTAGACCGAATATGCCAAATTCACAATCTATATTTATCGATTGCTTAACTGAAATTGTTTCCAAAAAAATGAAAGAAGTAGTTGACAAAGATTTAGTTTTGAATAATAATTAGATTATAATAATTTTAAATAAATAATAATTACTATGAAAGAAAGAGGAGGATCCCCCTAGATGAATCCAAATAATCGTTTAACAACAAACCAAGGTGCTCCGGTTGGAGACAACCAAAATTCTCGTACAGCTGGTCGCCGTGGACCGGTATTATTAGAAGACTATCATTTAGTAGAAAAATTGGCTCACTTTGATCGTGAACGTATTCCAGAGCGTGTTGTGCACGCACGTGGTGCAGGTGCTCATGGTGTATTCGTTACGAAAAATAGCATGAAGCAATATACGAAAGCAGCATTTTTACAAAATGAAGGAACTGAAACGCCTGTATTTGTTCGTTTTTCAACGGTTATTCATGGTCAAGGTTCTCCAGAAACAGCTCGTGATCCACGTGGGTTCGCTGTTAAATTTTATACAGAAGAAGGAAACTATGATATCGTAGGTAATCATTTACCGGTCTTCTTCATTCGTGATGCAATTAAATTCCCTGATATGGTGCATTCTTTAAAACCAGCACCTGATACAAATATTCAAACACCAGATCGTTACTGGGATTTCATGACGTTAAGTCCAGAATCTACACATATGATGACATGGGTATTTTCTGATTACGGTACACCAGCGAGCTATCGTGAAATGGAAGGTTTCGGTGTACATTCATTTAAATGGATTAATGCAGAAGGTAAAATTGTCTACATTAAATATCACTGGAAACCACAGCAAGGTGTACGTAACTTAAGTGCAAAAGAAGTGCAAGAAGTACAAGGAAAAGACTTCAACCATGCAACTCGTGACTTATTCGATGCAATCGAAAAAGGAAATTATCCGAAGTGGGATTTACACGTACAAGTGATGCAACTAGAAGAAACGGATTCTTTAGATTTCGATCCGTTAGATCCAACGAAAGTTTGGCCAGAAGATCGTTTTCCATTAATGGAAGTAGGGACAATGACGTTAAATCGTAACCCGAAAAACTTCTTTGCTGAAGTAGAACAAGTGGCGTTCTCTCCAAGTGCAACTGTAAATGGTATTGAACCATCTGAAGATAAATTATTACAAGGTCGTTTATTCTCTTATCCAGATACACAGCGTTATCGCCTTGGTGCAAACTACTTACAAATTCCTGTAAACTGCCCATATGCAGCTGTTCATAACCAACAACGTGATGGTGCGATGCAAATCAATCAAAACCCATCTACAATCAACTACGAACCGAGCCGTCATGCTGAAAATCCAGTTGAAGACCCAGCTTACCGCGATTCAACTATGAAAGTAGAAGGCTATGTATCTCGTGAGAAAATTGACAAACCAAATGATTTCAAACAAGCTGGTGAGCGTTACCGTTCATTCTCTAAAGAAGAGCAAGACAACTTAATTGCAAACTTAACAAATGACTTAAAAGACGTAAATGAACGCACGAAATTACTAGCTGTTTGTAACTTCTTCCGTGCAGATCAAGAGTACGGTATGCGTTTAGCGCAATCATTAAATGTTGATATTACGCAATATGTAGGAAATGCTCCGAAATAAATTGGAAAAGACGACTGTTAAACGGTCGTCTTTTTTTGTAAAATTATTCTGGGGTATTTTTCATTTTCGACATGTCGAAATTTGCTGGTAAATCGATATCCTGTGTCGAAACGTCGATATATTGAAATAATCGCTGATATATTTGAAAAATCGTCGATATATCCGAAGAATCGCCGATATATTCTACCAAATACTAGATGGGGTATTTCGAGATGCGAATATAAACAATATGTAACGGTTCCCCTACATTCAATAAAGCTAAGCAGCCTGAGTTCTACAATAGATAGGAACTCAGGCCTTTTTATGCGAAAAATTTATGAAATCTTTTTGGGACAAAACTGAGGACGAGGAAAATTGCGATTTCACCTAAAATAGCGACAATGATATTAAATAAGAAGGTGCGGAAATTTGTAGTGATATGATTAAGAATTGCGTATTTCCAATAGGATAAGCTCATGAAAATCACTCCCTGAGGCATTTTTTATAGTATATAAAATTTGTTTTGTAAAAGTGCATGTCTTAGTTTGTGATTTGTAAAAAAACAAAACGAATTCTCAATATAATCTCAATAATTGAGCAAGAATAATGTGGAATATATTACCTGTATACTTGCATAAGAATAGAAAAGTTTACAAAACATTTTTCTGAATTAACATAAAATTTACAAAAAACTAATAAATTGTTGAAATAATGCAAATGAAAATATATACTCGATATATACTTTTTACAAAAAAAGGATGTGACAAAATGGATTACACGTTTACTTAGCTTGGATAGGATTGATTCAGTTTACAGACTCAAAAATAATGAAGTGAGGAGAAATGTACATGTTTCGATTTATGAAATCACCAATCGGTATAGCTGTTGGGGTAGCAGCAGTTATATTGGCGTCACCGAAAGCGAGAACGGGGTTAAGAAAATTAGCGGTAAAAACAGTATCTGCTTTTCTCGGTGCAAAAGAACAAATGAAAAGTGCTGGTTCAGAAATGGAAGAAGCTCTGCCGAAAGTTAAAGAAGCGGCACGAAAAGCGGCGGTAAAAACAGTATCACCGATTATCGGAGCGGTAGAAGCAGTGCCGATTACAATTTCTAAATTCCAGGAAAAATGGGCATCTCGTGTAAATGCATATCATTCGAATGAGAGTGTAGATTATGAAAGCCTACCTGTTACTCCTTAAATAGTAAGTGATGTTATTTCATTTACAAGAATAAGGAGGATGATGATGCAGAGTAAATCATTGAAAACGAGATTTATACGATCGTTACCTGGAAGAATTCGAATTGAAATATATAAACTGAAATACAATACAAATATGGCGAACTTGATAGTAGAACGTTTTCGTGACGTGGAAGGTATTTATCAAGTAAGTCCCTCTATTTCTACGGGAAGAGCCCTTATTACTTACGATATCAACAAGACCTCTCTACATACAATTTGTGAAATAATTAAACTCCTAGAAGAACAAATTACAAAAAATAATAACCTTAATAATATGGAAGAAACGAAGAAAGTAGAAGATTCTTCATCTAGTGTAATTTCTTACGAGAAAAAAGGTGAAGGTGTCCCGTTACCGTTAGCGCTTTCTGTCGCTGGATTAGGTGCATTTGGTATAAAGCAATTATTTATGGGAAGGTCAGCTTTAGCTAGAAGTCCAGGGCTTTTTTATGTATCGGGTGCTTTATCCGTTGTAACAGGATATCCGTTTCTTAAACGAGGATTCAAAAAAATGGTTGCTAGCAAAAAAGTGAATTCTGATTTAGTGCTTGGCATAGGAACGCTAGCGCTAGCACTTGCGCGAGAAAATATTATCGTATTAGCGGGACTTAGTCTATTAAACTATTTAAATTGGAAGCGTAGTCAGGCGAATATAAATGAAGAAACAGATTCGTACAAAGAAAGGATTTTATCCCCGGAGATTAAAGCATACAGTGAAAGACAATCGAAATGGGGTATGCTTTTTGGCGGAGCAACATGGGCATTTACGAGAAATCCGTTACGCGGAATGGCGGTTTTATTAGCTGCGAATCCAAAACCTGCTGTTTCATCTGCTGAGTATGCGTGGCGACAAGGGGATCTCGTTGCGCGAGAAAGAGGATACGTTATTCCAAATGAAGGGTCATTATCTCAATTGTCTCGAACGAGAACGGTCGTATTTGACGATGTGTCTCGTATATTCCGTAATGAAGAAGCGGAGATTAGCTGCGTTTCAGAAGATGAAGGGCAAGTTTTGTGCACGGCAGCTTCGTTACTAGAGAAAAGTGAGCATGATTGGAAAGATGAGGTTGTGCAACGAGCGAAGCAAACAAGAAGAACGTTAAGGAAAGCTTTTGAAGTTGAAGCTGATGATGAAGGGATAAAAGGTGAAATACAAGGTATGCCATCTTTTGTCGGTAGTAAAGAATTTGCAGAACGAAATGGTGTAGATATAAGCCTATATGAGTTAGAAGCGAAGAGACTAAGCAAAGAAGGATTTAACATTCAGTTTGTAGCAAAGGGTCAAAAATGCCTCGGATTGTTAGTTGGATCAAAAATAACAATTGTTCCTGAGTTTGCACATATCTTTCATAAGTTAAACGAAAATAAATGGGCAATAGCTGTTATGGGAAATAGTTTAAATATAAATGAGGATGTTCTTACGCAATACGGTATAGATACAAGCTGGCGACATAGCGATGTTGTAGAACGTGTAGAGCGTATCCGTTTGAATGGGGAAGAAGTGTTATTTGTATGTGAGGAAAAGATTGAATTTCCGTCAGTAGCTCACTATGAAATGAAAAATATTTTCCAATCAATAGCGTATGCAAAACGAATAGATATGCTAGTGAAGGAACATTTTCGAGTAGCAAAAATGTGGAATATTGCTGGAGAGATGTTGGCTGTTTGGTCTATATTTACTGCACCTGTCATCGCTTTAATGGCGAATGCTCTATCTTTAACATTTTTATCTAGAGCAAAGCGGGTGAGTGAGAAGATTTTTTCTAATAAAGAGATAGTAAATAAGAACGACTCGTCAGTGAGAGAACCTTCTACTAAATGGTATACACTCTCGCAAGAAGATGTAATAAATGATTTGCAAGTGGAGAAACAGCGAGGATTAAGTGAGCAAGAAGTGCAAGTGCGACAAGAAAAGTATGGGGTGAATACAATTGAACCGAAGCAGTCTGTTCCTTGGATTGTTTCATTTATGGGCCAATTTAAAGAGTTTACATCGCTTATTTTACTTGGAGCAGCTGGATTGTCTGTATTATCAGGCGGTGTGTTTGACGGGTTAGCAATGGGCATAATCCTCGTTGTCAATGCGGTAATTGGAACTCTTCAAGAGCGGAAGGCCGAAAAAGTAGTGGAAGCTTTAAATCAATTCCGTGCGCCGAATTGTACAGTACTTCGAGAAGGGGAAGAAGTAGAAATAGCAAGTAGTGAGCTTGTTCCCGGTGATATTGTTTGCCTGCAGGCTGGAGACCGTGTACCTGCTGATCTTCGTACTATACATTCTTGGAATTTGGAAGTGAATGAAGCAATGTTAACGGGGGAGTCTCTACCTGTTGAGAAGAAAGTGGATGCTATAGGAGAAGAATGTTCGTTAGCGGAGCGGAATAATATGCTCTTTATGGGTACGTCTGTAACGCGCGGTAAGGCGAAAGCTATAGTAGTGGAAACAGGGATGAATACAGAAATGGGCTATATGATTTCCTTGATGAAAGGAGAAGAAACAGAACCTACACCACTCCAGCAAAAGGTGACGTCTATTAGTAAAACGTTTATTAAAGGGGCTTTTGTAGCTGGTGGTATTGTACTTGTAGCGGGGTTACTACGTGGTTTACCAATTACGCAAATGATTACAACATCGGTTGCCCTTACAGCATCAGCTGTTCCAGAAGGTTTGCCGATTATGATTACAATCGCTTTAAGCGCAGGGATATTCCGTATGCAGAAGCAAAATGCGCTCGTTCGGAAGCTTTCCAGTTTAGAAACGTTGGGTAGAACAACGGTTATTTGCTCTGATAAAACAGGTACTCTTACGAAGAACGAAATGACGGTTAAAGTGATCGCTACGCCAAATCGTGTATGGAGTGTATCTGGTGACGGATATGAACCAGTTGGTAAGATTTCGGATGTAACGTCATCTAAAGTCGCTGCTGCTGTAGAGATGGAAGTAGAAGAAGTGACTTATCATGAAAGTGAAAACACACCATTAGAACATCCAGATTTAGTTCGCGTTCTGCAAATTAGTGTTCTTTGTAATAATAGTAAATTAGAACAAGAGGAGGATCAGTGGATTGTGAAAGGTGACCCGACTGAAGGAGCTTTGTTAAGTTTGGCCTCTAAAGTGGGGGTGTCACATGAAGATATGAAATCATTTGAACGACATCATGAAGAACCGTTTGACTCTGAGACGAAAATTATGAGTGTCGTTTGTAAGGAAAATGAATCAATCTATAAGTTTTCGAAAGGGTCTGTAGAGGCGATTCTTACTAGATGTAAATGGTATCAACATAATGGCGAAATCTATCCGTTATGTGATGAGGAAAAAGAAGTGATTTTACAACAAAATGAAGGTTTTGCAGAACAGGCGCTGCGAGTATTAGCGTTTGCGTATAGTAATGGTGAAAATGATGACCTTATTTTTGTTGGATTAGTTGGTATGATTGATCCGCCGAAACCTGAAGTGGAAGAGAGTATTCGTGAAGCGATTGAACTTGGTGTAAAACCAGTCATGATTACTGGGGATCATCCGACTACGGCGATCTCTATTGCGAAGCAGACTGGCATTTGGAATCGTGATGATCGTGTTTTAACAGGGATAGAAATTGATAATTTAACAGATGAAGAATTGGAAAATATCGTGAAAAACACGTCTGTGTTTGCGCGAGTAACACCAGCCCATAAATTACGCATAGTAACTGCATATCAAGCTGACGGTCAAATTGTTGCGATGACTGGAGATGGTGTGAATGATACGCCTGCTATAAAGAAAGCGAACATCGGTATTGCAATGGGGCAAACGGGAACAGAAGTAACGAAAGAGGCTGCCGATCTTATATTGAAAAAAGATCATTTCGGTTCCATTGTGGAAGGGGTAAAAGAAGGTAGAACGATCATTGGTAATATTCGAAAAGCGGTTGGGTGTTTATTAACGGGAAATTTAGCTGAAGTATTAGTGACAAGTGCAGCAGTTATTGCAGGAATGCCCATTCCGTTAGTGCCAATTCAAATTTTATTAATGAATCTTATTACAGATGCTTTACCAGCGATGATTTTAGCTGTAAATCCTGGAAACAAAACGAAGCAAACGAAACGTCAAGATATTGTTGATAAAGAGCTATACAAAAAGGTTGTAACGCGAGGCATACTGCTTGGAGCGGGTTCACTTGCTTTATTCGGTATGAGCTTAGCGGCTGGCGTGCCTCTTGCGGTAGCGCAAACATCAGCATTTGCTGCATTAGTTGCAGGTCAACTTATTCAAACATTTTCTTGGAGACAAGAAGGGTCAGATGAAACGATGCGTGATTGGTCAAAAGATCGTTTCTTTGTAACAGCATTAGGAACGTCTTGGCTTGTATTATTATCAACTATATATGTTCCGCCGTTTGCTCGTATATTCCATACCGTTCCATTGACATTTATGCAATGGGTACCTGTTCTTCTTGTAGCGGGCACAGTATCTCAAATTTCAAAACCTATTATTAATTTAGTTTCATATAAGAATGATGATTCGAAAAAATTGGCAGTTAATGAACTAGCATTATTAAAAACAGTGTAAAGGAGTAATGAAGATGATACGAAAAATTGTTATTGGGTCTACTTTAGCGTTAGCGAGTGCCGCTTTATTACCTGTTGTAAGAAATACACTTCGTCCACTTGCTGAATCAGGTACAAAAGTTGTGAAATCTACTTTTGAAACAATTAAAGAAGAAGTAGAAGATATTATTGTAGAAGCGAAAATGGATAGAATGCAAAAACAATTTGAGAAAGAACTTTCTTATGTTGAAGATGATTATGCTGAAGAGCAAGAGGTAATAGAAGCGGCTGCAAAGGTTGAGGAAAAGGAGGAAGTAAGAAATGACGCATAAAGTTGTTGAACAAAATGTAGATTACCATTTAGAAAAAGCGTTAGAGCATTTTGAACAGGCGTTAGACTTGAGTGTAAAGGTAGCATCAGAAAATAAAGAGATGCAAAAAGAGATTGCTACTAAAATGGGGTCTTTTACAGGAGAAATTTTTCGATCTGTTCGTGAAAAAGGAAAGGTGAATCGCATGAATATAATGAAGTGGTTCACGCTACCACGTTTGTAAACAGGGCCGTTAATTGGAAGGGATATAGGGAGTTTTGTCTCCCTTATCCATATTCCGTACTATGTATGTCACGTTAGTTTCCGGAATGTTCAACAATATGAAGGGGTGAACGAAATGGCAGCATGGATAATGGTATTGGCATTAACATTTTCATCAAGTATCGATAACTTAGGAGTAGGAATTTCTTACGGCATTCGAAATATAAAAATTAGTCATCTATCAAACTTTATTATTTCGATAATTTGTTTTTTATTTAGTGTAGTAGGAATATATTTTGGCTTATGGCTGTCAAAAATTTTACCTGGGATTATGCCTGTTGTAATCGGTTCGTTCTTATTAGTGATAATTGGTCTCCGAATTATTTTACTAGCAATTCCTCGTAAAGTTCCGGTGCAAGAGACTGAGGGAGAAGTGGCAAGTACAGAAATAAATGGTTTAACGAAAAATATCGGTAAATCTGGTGAAATCGGTTTTGTAGAATCTATTTTTCTTGGAATTGGTTTGTCTGCGAATGCACTAACGAATGGTTTAGGCGCAGGATTATTTGGTTTGAATCCAATTGCGATTTGTATTGCCGCTGCAGTGGGTAGTTTTATTACAGTATGGGGCGGAGTTGCGTTAGGGAGAAAGATTGCTCACGTTCGTATCGGTAAGTTCACTTTAGGTCAGTTTGGTACATTGATTAGTGGAACATTATTATTAGTTATTGCGTTTGCTGCATTTTTTGATTAATTCATAGAAGGTGAGTGAAATTGAGATTACTGTATAAAAGGCTAAAGTACTCGGAGTTAGAGTCGGAGTTGCAGTTAGTAGAAAGTGTTTTAACTTCAGGGTACTTTATTTTATTAGATTTATTCTTTGTATCTTTCTTATTGATGATACTAACCTTTTCTCTACATCATTCATTTTTTATGGCCATCGTCATATTCGTGAGTTCTTATATAATTTGCGGTAGTGTATTTGTATTATTGCGGAAATGGTTAAAATGATTTTAAAAAGCTATCTTGAATAGAAGATAGCTTTTTTGTTTGTAAAATGTAAACATATAAAGGGACTTCTATCTTGTAAATGGTCAGAAAAATTTGTTAATATAAAATGTATAGTGATGTAGTTATTTTTCATATAATAACTATGGTTATTCTCGTGAATAAAGGGGAATGAGATATGTCTCAAGATAATGAAAAAAGTAATCTTGGATTGTTGTTGAAAAAATTACTTAAGGAAAAGTCTTTATCGATGCGAAAACTTAGTGCGCTCACTAATATTGATACCGCTACAATTTCAATGATTGTAAATGGTAAGCGAAAGGCGAATCCGAAGCATTTGCAAAAGTTCGCAGAGAGCCTTGATGTTCCGGTAGGTGATTTGTTTGTAGCGGCAGGTTATTCTATTGACACGAAACAGGAGGAGCAATCTGATATTCACGTTTCCATTAATAATATTGAACACTTACTTGAATCTGCTCAGCTATATGATCAAAAGTTTAGTATATCAAATGTAGAGCAGCAGTTAGCGAATTATGAACAATATTCGCAAACAGAAGAAGGGAAAGAAACAATTGAAAAGGGGTTTCTTGAAAAGATTCAAAAGGTAAGCAGTATCGGCCCATTTATTAATGATTTAAAAGAATTGTACGAGAGATTTTCGAAGAAGAAAGGAACGACTGCAGAACTTGCTTTAATGGGAAGTGCGCTCATTTACTTTATATTATCGGTCGATGTAATCCCAGATTATATATTTCCAATCGGCTATTTAGATGATGCGGTTGCGGTACAACTTGTTTTAAATGCACTAATGAAAAGATAAGATGTTTATATGAATAGATAGATAAAGATATTTATATACCAATAGTTTGGGATAATTGTATCGTTATGAATATACGAAAAAGGTGTACCCCGTGTTAGAACGGAGTACACCTTTTTCGTTTTAATTAGCCGATTTTTCTACATACTCATAAGCTTTCTCCCCATGCATTGAAATATCAAGTCCCATATGTTCCTCGTGCTCATCTACCCGGACAGGGAGGAAGAAG
Organism: Bacillus cereus group sp. BcHK124; assembly: GCF_027712065.1. Classification (NCBI taxonomy): domain Bacteria; kingdom Bacillati; phylum Bacillota; class Bacilli; order Caryophanales; family Bacillaceae; genus Bacillus; species Bacillus cereus group sp. BcHK124. The sequence continues at coordinate 6,325 of NZ_JAQFPJ010000017.1, read as the reverse complement.
TTAATTGCTTTAATAATCGCGTACGTCATTATAATTGTGAACGCATATGTTGCACCGATTGCTACAAGTTGTTTAAACAGCAACGCGGCGTTTCCGTAAAATAATCCGTTAGCGCCATCGCTGTTTACGGTAGTAGTTGCAAATAGTCCTGTCGCAATGCCGCCCCAAGTTCCGCCGATGCCGTGACATCCAAATGCATCGAGTGTATCGTCGTATCCGAATTTTGTTTTTAAGAAAAAGACCGCTCCGAAGCATAATACGCCGCCAATTGCTCCGATAAGAAGAGCTGAGAAAGGTGTAACGAACCCGCAAGCTGGTGTAATAGCGACTAGACCGGAAACGGCGCCACAAGCAGCTCCCATCGCGGTCGGTTTTGATTGGAAGAACCACTCTGAAAGCATCCAAGTTAATGCGGAGGTAGCGGCAGCTATATTTGTATTAATAAATGCAGTTAAAGCTACATCATTTAAAGATAATGCGCTTCCGACGTTAAAACCGAACCAGCCGAACCATAGCAGCCCAGCGCCTAACATCGTAAATGGTAAATGATGAGGAGACGAACCGTTTATGTTTTTTCGTTTTCCAAGGAAAATAGCTAATACGAGGCCAGCCACGCCAGATGTAATATGAACGACATTACCGCCAGCGAAGTCTAATGCGCCAAGTTCTCTTAGCCATCCGCCAACGCCCCATACCCAATGAGCGACAGGATTGTAAACGATTGTTGTCCATAGAAGGATGAAAATAAGGAAAGCTGAAAATCGCATTCTTTCGGCAAATGCTCCTGAAATTAGAGCGGGGGTTAGAATAGCAAACATGAGTTGAAACATCATAAATAAATTGTGAGGAATAGTAGATGAGTAGTCTGGATTTGGTGCGTAGGTAACTCCGTTTAAACCGAACCAATTGAATGTGCCGATAAGTCCGTGCCAATCGGGTCCGAATGATAAAGAATAACCAATTACAATCCATTGAATCGAAACGATAGCCATTGCGCTATAACTATGCATTGTCGTACTGAGTACGTTTTTACTGCGAACCATACCTCCATAAAAAAGTGCTAATCCTGGTGTCATTAACATGACCATTACTGTCGCTACAAACATAAAAACCGTATCTCCTGTATTCATTCTCTCTCCTCCTATAATGTTAGAAAAAATAACATCAATTTGTTATGTTTCATATCATATTCGAAATAAAGAGGAAAATCAACTAAAAATTCAGAAAACTTTATATGTAATGTTAGAAAATCTAACATGGAGTAATTTAATAAGAATGAAATCAACGTATGCGATTCGTTTGGATAATTGGTATAATATTCTTACAATTAAAATACATGGGGGATGCGTGTGGGGAAAATACATACTAGGAAACTATTCATTTGTTTTTGTTTAGCTGTCGTTTTGTTTGTACCAATACATACATTTGCAGACGAAAAAAGAGAGTGGCGAGACGAAGTTATATATTCCATTATGATTGATCGTTTTAATAATGGGGAACCGAAAAATGACAAACAGTTAGAAGTTGGCAATTTAGAAGGATATCAGGGCGGAGATATAAGAGGTATTATAAAAAGGTTGGATTACATAAAAGAAATGGGATTTACTACTGTTATGCTTTCGCCGCTTTTTGAAAGTGTAAAATACGATGGGTTAGACGTGCGCAATTTTCAGAAGGTAAATGAACATTTCGGAACAGAAAATGATGTGAAAGAACTTGTGCAAGAAGCTCATGCAAAAGGAATGAAAGTTGTATTTCAATTTCCACTTGGAGAAAACGAACAACAAGTAATTGACTCGATGAAATGGTGGATCAAAGAAGTTGATTTAGATGCAAGTTATGTAATACATAGTGAAAAAAAGTCGCCTGCTTTTTGGGATGATGTGCAAAAAGATATGCAAGTGATAAAGAAAGATTTTCGAGTTATGACAAAAGAAGATAGTGAATACAACGAAAAAATAGTAGATGCGTTTTCCAAAGCGGACGTATCGGTGAAACCTTTATATGATGTGAGTAAAAAAGACGGAGCAGCCGCTACATTTTTAGATAATCAAGATACAAAAAGATTTGCTCGTATTGCAAAAGAGAATATGAATTATCCACCATCTCGTTTGAAACTAGCTCTTACATATTTATTAACAACACCAGGTATTCCGAATTTTTATTACGGAACTGAAATTGCATTGGATGGAGGAGGTACGCCAGATAATAGACGATTAATGGACTTCAAATCAGATGAAAAGTTTATGCAACACATAACGAAACTTGGTGAGCTTAGACAAGCGAGACCATCTTTACGCCGCGGTACGTTTGAGCTTCTATACGATAAAGATGGAATGAGTGTACTAAAGAGAAAGTATAAAGATGAAGTCACATTAGTAGCGATTAATAATACGAAAGAGACGCAAAAAGTTGCTTTACCTGCAAGTACGATTGGTGAAAAACAAGAGTTAAGAGGATTGTTAGAAGATGAAATTATAAGAGAAGAAAATGGAAAGTTTTATCTCGTTTTAAAGCGTGAAGAATCAAATGTGTATAAAGTTAATAGAGAAACAGGTGTGAATTGGTTATTTATCTCCTTAATAGTTGGTGTGAACGTATTGTTTATTGCTTTTTTAATTGCGGTTAAAAAGAGACGGAAATAAGTAACGATTTTCTTTAGTATCTCGTCTTCAGTTTAAGGTAAGGCGTTGCTCTTAATAAGTATAGGGGATCAGGTTAAAGAGAAGACTTTCTCCTTAACCTGTTTTTCTGCGAAGTAAGACTCGCGCCTCGAAATGCATCTGAGCAAAGAAGTGAAAAGAACAATAGAAAAAACAATAATTGCAACTATACTAATTTTACATTACATTAAAAGATGAAAACTAATTTTATACTCATTAAGGGTTATATTTGAGGAGCGAAAATGGAATTTTACGATTTGGGTATTACCATTAAAGAACTTAGAATTAAAAAAAATATATCACAATCCGAATTGTGTCATGGAATATGTTCACAAAGTCAAATTAGCAAGATTGAAAAAGGTGTGATTTATCCATCTAGCATATTGTTATATCAATTATCAGAAAGGCTTGGTATTGATCCAAATAATATATTTGCACTAACTCAAAACAAAAAATTAAAATATATAGAAAATGTAAAATTTGTAATGAAAGACTGCATAAGACAACATCAATATAAAGAGCTTTATGAAATAGTAACAAAAGAAAAAAACTTAAATAATTTTCGAATGAAAGAAGATAAACAATTTCTAATATGGCATGAAGCAATTGCTATATATCGTGTGAATAACTCAATAAAAACAGCTTTAACTCTTTTGAATAATGCATTAAAAATAACTGTAACGAATATTGATTTTTTAACAGAGAGAGAAATAGATATTATGCAGACAATGGCTATATTTCATGCAGAAAATAAAGAATATAAAGAGAGTATTAATATATTAAAAAGATGTTTAAATAATTTTGATAAGTTAGATTTTCCTAGAGATAAAGAAATTAAATTAAAAATTATTTATAATTTAGCAAAATGTTTAAATTACACATATCAATACGAAGAAGCAAAAAAATACATTGATAAGGGTATCAAATTAGCTATTAATCTAAATACTTTATACTTATTGGGTGAACTATACTATGAAAAAGGTTCGAATTTATTAAAGCTTGAACAATCTAATAAAGAAGAAGTTGCTGATAACATGAAAACAGCGTTATTTATATTTGAATTAACAAAAAACGAAAAAAAATTACAAATAATTAAAGAAGGATATTTCGAAAAACATAATTGCTAAATAACTACTTATAGTACAATAAAACCTACAGGAAAAGTTCCTGTAGGTTTTACACTTATAAACCTCTTAATATTTTTTATAAACTTGATTCTAAAATATTATTACTTAATATGAATTTTTTAATGAAAGTTTACTTAACGTACTTTCTATTTTGAAATCTGCATCCTTATTAACACTTTATACTTCTTTTCCTTCCATATTAAAATTAAGATGGTTCAAGTAAGAGGAAGGCAACTTAAAGTGTTTTTTTTATGAGCTTTATCATCAACTATTTAGTGTTTCTTTAAATTATTACATAACGTAGTTTTTTTGTACCAAGCTTTGTGAATGCAATTAGATTTATCATTTAGTGTAGTTACATTATTAGAACATCCTGTCATATGTAGAGAGAGTATAGCCAATAAAAAACATAATATTAACTTCTTCAAATAACCACTTCTAACTCTTTTATAATTAACTTTTTTTACGGAATAAGATTCCTTATTAATTTTACATTACATTGAAGGGTGGAAAATATTCTTATACTCATAAATTGTTACGCTTGAGTAGGAGAGGGATTTTGGTTTGGGATTCAATTGATAAAGAAAGTGCTTCAAGTTGAAGGGAAATGTTCTAAGGTGTCTTTTCCTTATTTTTAAAAGGTTATCCTCAATTCCATGTATAAAAAAATTCTACAATGAGACCTAGTCTAACAACGCGGTCACCTGTAAGATATTCGCATGAATAAACACTGTTCGCTCAGCAATTTTCACCGCAAATACCTTCTTGTCCTCGTCATATTGTTTCTACCCGCTAAAAAGAAAAACATCCTCTATGCAGAGGATGTTTTTCTTTTTAGCGGTAGTTAATAAATTGTACGTCAATTGGTAAATCAGCGCTACGAACTGCTGCGATAACTGCTTGTAAGTCATCACGGCTTTTCGCCGTAACACGTACTTGATCATCTTGTACTTGTGTTTTTACTTTTAATTTCATTTCTTTAATGATATTGTTAATTTTTTTTGCGTTATCTTTATCGATACCTTGTTGAAGTGTTGCGCGTTGGCGAACAGTGTTACCAGCCGCCGCTTCAACTTTTCCGTAATCTAAGTTCTTAATTGGAACGTTACGTTTTACGAGTTTAGAAATAAGAACGTCTTTTACTTGCTCTAATTTGAACTCATCGTCAGAAGTTAAAACAAGTACTTCTTTCTCAAGTTTAATATCACTTTTACTTCCTTTAAAGTCATATCGGTTTTGGATTTCTTTTAATGCAGTGTTAATTGCGTTTGTTACTTCAGGTAATTCTACTTTCGAAACGATGTCAAAAGAACTATCTTTTGCCATAGTTAGCACCTCCAAATAAATTTCTAATCTTTTTATGTACTGTACATACTAAAGTATAGCTGAAAACGAGCTTAGACTTAAGTGTTTTCATGCTTATAATGATGTAACCTCATTTTATTATAGTGAATTTTGGGCAGTTGGACAAATAAAGAGAAAATCGTGTTATAATTAACTTTTGTTTGGAATGATAAAAATATAAAAAGTTAAAAAAGTTCATTTTATATATATAGAAGGGAATTAAAAAAATATGTATTTACAAATAGGATCGATTGAGCAGGTAACTGTTTTACGCGAAACGGAAATCGGATATATGGTTGGGAATGAAGAAGAAGAAATTTTCCTACATAAAAATGAAGTAGCTGGAGAAATTGAAGAAGGCGATACGATTGATGTATTCTTATATCTTGATCACCAAAATCGTATTTCGGCAACAATGAAGGAACCAATTATTACAACGTATGATTGGAACTGGGTAAAGGTTGTAGAAGTCATTCCTAGTCTAGGTGTGTTTGTTGATATTGGTGTATCAAAAGATATACTAATTCCAGCTGATGAATTCCCAATTTATATGCCAGTATGGCCAGAAGTTGGAGACGAATTATATTGTACGTTAAAATTAACGAATCGTGATCGTTTAATTGCTCTTCCAGCAAGAGATAGTGATATGCAAGAAATCGTTGTAGATGCGACACCATCTATGCGTAATAAAAACGTAAACGGACGTGTGTATCGTTCACTTCAAGTTGGTTCGTTCGTATTAACAGATGAGCATTTCCGTGCATTTTTACATCATACAGAAAGAAAAGAGCAAGTTCGCATCGGTCAGCGTGTAACGGGACGAATTATTGATGTAAAAGATGACGGTACAATTAACATCTCTCTTCTTCCTCGTAAGGAAGAAGGAATGGAAGATGATGCTGCAGTGATTTATGCATATATGGAAGAACGAGGCGGAGCAATGCCGTTTTGGGATAAGAGCTATCCAGAAGACATTAAAGAACGTTTCAATATGAGTAAAGCTGCATTTAAGCGTGCACTTGGTAAGTTGATGAAAGAAGAAAAGGTTTACCAAGAAGAAGGTTGGACGTACTTTAAGAAATAAAGGAAATAAAAAGCACCACCTTATATTTTATGAACTGTACCCTATAAAATGGACAGTTTAATAAAAAAGCCCTGAAAAATCAAGCACTTAAAAGATGGTTCCGATAT
>NZ_JAQFPJ010000016.1:0-96447 GCF_027712065.1 Bacillus cereus group sp. BcHK124 | reverse complement strand
CAAGAGGAAGCGAAAAAACTAGAAGAGAGTAAGAAACAAGAGGAAGCGAAAAAACTAGAAGAGAGTAAGAAACAAGAGGAAGCGAAAAAACTAGAAGAGAGTAAGAAACAAGAAGAAGCGAAAAAACTAGAAGAGAAGAAGAAACAAGAAGAAGCGAGAAAGCTAGAAGAGAAGAAGAAACAAGAGGAAGCAAAAAAGCAAGAAGAGAGTAAGAAACAAGAATAGCAATTAAAATGCAGTAACATATAGAGCGAATAGTGGTTATAAAGCCGAGTAGGTGAGAGAATATTGCGACTCACCTATTCGGCGTGCCCTCTTTATTTTAACAATCTACGTCAAAAAAAAGATATGAGAAAATTAATTGGCAATATGATGGTGAAGATTAATAATTAGTATAGATAGGGAATATTAATTAAAGTTTTTCTTTATTTCTCAATATTATTCCGAAATTTCGGAATAATATTGAGAAATAAAAATAACTGAAAATATTAATAAATATGTGTTGTATTTCTACAGTTATGTTCGTTATAATGAACATAAGGTTTTTAAAAAAGAACAAATATTAGCTAAGCTAATATAGTTTTAGTTACATCTCTTATTTTAAATAAGAGATAGCAATAAAAATATAAAAAACAGCTAGGGGGAATTGATTGTGAGTCTGAAAAAGAAATTAGGTATGGGAGTTGCATCAGCAGCATTGGGGTTATCTTTAATTGGTGGAGGAACGTTTGCATACTTTAGCGATAAAGAGGTTTCAAATAATACATTTGCAGCTGGGACGTTAGATCTTACATTAAACCCTAAAACGCTTGTGGATATTAAAGATTTAAAACCAGGGGATTCTGTTAAGAAAGAGTTCTTATTAAAGAACGACGGTACGTTACCGATTAAAGACGTTAAATTAGCGACAAAGTATAATGTGAAAGATGCAAAAGGTGATAATGCTGGTGAAGACTTCGGTAAGCATATTAAAGTGAAATTCCTTTGGAACTGGGATAAAGCAAGTGAGCCTGTATATGAAACAACTTTAGCGGAATTACAAAATTTAGATCCTGACGTTATAGCTAAAGACGTTTTTGCTCCAGAGTGGGCAGAGAATGGTGGTCTAGCACCAAAATCAGAAGACTATCTATGGGTACAGTTTGAATTCGTAGATGATGGTCAAGATCAAAATAAATTCCAAGGCGATTCATTGAACTTAGAATGGACATTCAATGCGAGCCAAACAGATGGCGAAGAAAAATAATATATAAAAAAAGCGGGAGATGCCCGCTTTTTTTTAATAAAGAAAAAAGGAGCGCTAGTTTTATAGGCTCCTTCATATATTTATTATTTTTGATCTTGCTTCCATTTTGTAAATTCAAGAAATTCACGAAACTGTTCTTTGGAGACGCCGGAGTTCATTGCATCTTTGACGAGCTGTGTCCATTCGGAGTCTAGGTTAGCTTCCTTTGTTGTTTCATCATGAAGTAAAGTATCAACTGGAATTTGTAGAACTGCTGCGATCTTTTCAAGAAACTGAATGGAAGGGTTCTTTTGTAAATTTCGTTCTATAGAACTAATGTAAGATTTAGCAACACCAGCTTTTTCGGCAAGTTCAGTTAATGAAATACCTTTTTGTAAACGCAGGCGTTTTATACGTTCTCCAATCATATTTGCGCACCTTTCTATCAATATGTCGTCGTCTTATGATGTCATTATTATAACATAAACTTCGTTAAAAAGAACAAACCTATTGAGCCTGAGTGGATGGCTTCATACGTTGGAAAAAATGTTCGATATCTTGCAGGGCGATACCAGCGTCTAGAGCTTCAAGTATTAAATCAATCCATTCTTGGTCCAGTGCGTCAGTCTTATCTTTGTACAAATGTAATTCCTCCCTAATTATCGGTCATAACTGCTGCTACAGAATACGTGATAATACAATCAGATTTTGTATTTTTATGTAGTGAATTATCAAATATTTTGTAGATAAAACAAAGATAAAATCCCCATTAAATTCCCTCTATGGCGATTATAAAGTTTCTGACAAATATTTTCAATATTTTCAGAAAACATTGTTGAATTGTGATATATTCGTATGCTAACTATGGAATTTTTACAAATATATTAAAAACATTACATAATATGACTAAATATTGAAAAAATATTGAATTTTTAATAAAATTCAATTTGTAATACATATTATTTATTAGGGGAGGAAATAAGGGATGAACAAGAAACCGTTCAAAGTTTTATCATCAATCGCTTTGACAGCTGTATTAGGTCTTTCATTCGGAGCAGGTGGCCAGTCTGCATATGCTGAAACACCTGTAAATAAGACAGCTACGAGCCCAGTTGATGATCATTTAATTCCGGAAGAACGTTTAGCGGATGCGCTAAAAAAACGTGGGGTAATTGATTCGAAGGCTTCAGAGACAGAAACAAAGAAAGCTGTCGAAAAATATGTAGAGAACAAAAAGGGTGAAAATCCTGGAAAAGAAGCAGCGAATGGGGACCAACTTACGAAAGATGCATCTGACTTTTTAAAGAAAGTGAAAGATGCGAAAGCAGAAACGAAAGAAAAATTAAATCAACCAGCAACAGGCACACCTGCAGCGACAGGCCCAGTTAAAGGCGGTCTAAATGGTAAAGTACCAACTTCTCCAGCGAAACAAAAAGACTATAACGGTGAAGTTCGTAAAGACAAAGTACTCGTTTTACTTGTAGAGTACGCTGACTTTAAACATAATAATATCGACAAAGAGCCTGGATATATGTATTCTAACGATTTTAATAAAGAACATTATGAAAAAATGTTATTCGGCAACGAGCCATTCACATTAGATGATGGAAGTAAAATTGAAACGTTTAAACAATATTACGAAGAGCAATCTGGTGGTAGTTACACAGTGGATGGAACAGTTACAAAATGGTTAACAGTTCCTGGTAAAGCTGCTGATTACGGTGCAGATGCTCCGGGCGGAGGCCATGATAATAAAGGACCAAAAGGGCCACGTGATTTAGTAAAAGATGCATTAAAAGCAGCTGTAGATAGTGGTATTGATTTATCAGAGTTCGACCAATTTGATCAATACGATGTAAATGGTGATGGAAATAAAAATCAACCAGACGGTTTAATCGATCACTTAATGATTATTCATGCGGGTGTTGGACAAGAAGCAGGCGGTGGTAAATTAGGCGATGATGCAATTTGGTCGCACCGTTGGACAGTTGGACCAAAGCCATTCCCAATTGAAGGTACACAAGCGAAAGTACCATATTGGGGTGGAAAGATGGCAGCATTCGACTACACAATTGAACCAGAAGATGGAGCAGTTGGTGTATTCGCACATGAATATGGTCACGATTTAGGTCTTCCAGATGAGTACGATACACAATATAGTGGTCAAGGTGAGCCGATTGAAGCTTGGTCTATTATGAGTGGCGGAAGCTGGGCTGGTAAAATCGCTGGAACGACGCCAACGAGTTTCTCGCCACAAAATAAAGAGTTTTTCCAAAAAACAATCGGTGGTAACTGGGCAAATATCGTAGAAGTAGATTACGAGAAATTAAATAAAGGTATCGGTTTAGCGACATATTTGGATCAAAGTGTTACGAAATCAGCAAGACCAGGCATGATCCGTGTTAACTTACCGGATAAAGATGTTAAAACAATTGAGCCAGCATTTGGTAAACAATATTATTACAGCACAAAAGGTGACGATCTTCATACGAAGATGGAAACACCGTTGTTCGATTTAACGAATGCAACGAATGCAAAATTTGATTTCAAGTCATTATATGAGATTGAAGCAGGTTATGATTTCCTTGAAGTACACGCTGTAACAGAAGATGGTAAACAAACGTTAATTGAAAGACTTGGTGAGAAAGCAAATAGTGGAAATGCCGATTCGACAAATGGAAAATGGATTGACAAATCATATGATTTAAGTCAATTCAAAGGCAAGAAAGTAAAATTAACATTTGATTACATTACTGATGGTGGTTTAGCATTAAATGGATTTGCTCTTGATAATGCTTCATTAACAGTAGATGGTAAAGTAGTATTCTCTGATGATGCAGAAGGTACACCGCAATTAAAATTAGATGGCTTTGTTGTATCTAACGGAACTGAGAAGAAAAAACATAACTATTATGTAGAGTGGAGAAACTATGCTGGTGCAGATAACGCATTGAAATTTGCACGCGGTCCAGTATTTAACACTGGTATGGTCGTATGGTATGCGGACTCTGCTTACACAGATAACTGGGTTGGCGTACATCCAGGACATGGTTTCCTTGGCGTAGTTGACTCTCACCCAGAAGCAATTGTAGGAACTTTAAATGGTAAACCGACAGTTAAGAGTAGTACACGATTCCAAATCGCTGATGCAGCGTTCTCATTCGACAAAACACCAGCTTGGAAAGTTGTATCTCCAACGCGTGGAACATTTACGTATGATGGCTTAGCGGGTGTACCGAAATTTGACGATTCGAAAACGTATATTAACCAACAGATTCCAGATGCAGGACGTATTTTACCGAATCTTGGTCTGAAGTTTGAAGTAGTAGGACAAGCTGATGATAATTCTGCAGGTGCTGTTCGTTTATATCGTTAATACAGTAAAACTACCGAGAGATTTTTTTTCGGTAGTTTTTTTGTGAGCAATGAATTTTATATAAAAGAAGAAATTATATATAATGTAACTTTACGAATAGAAATTTATTATATATGAAGTCTATATAAATAATGAAAGAATTGGATAAAAATAGTGGAAGAAGGTGAACGAATGAGTGTTTCTTCTATTGTAAATAAACAAAAGGCATATTTTTATAATGGCTATACGAGAAGTATAGAAGTGAGAAAGAATAATTTGAAGAAGCTTTATGAAGGCGTTCAGCGTTTTGAAGAAGAAATATTTCAGGCGTTGAAATTAGATTTAAATAAGTCAGTTCATGAATCGTTTACAACGGAAGTTGGATATGTATTAAAAGAAATTTCCTTTCAATTGAAGCATATTTCATCGTGGAGTAAACCGAAGCGTGTTCGAACAGCGCTCACTCATTTTGGATCAAAGGGGAAAGTAGTGCCTGAACCATACGGTGTGACACTTATTATTGCACCGTGGAACTATCCGTTTCAATTAGCAATTGCACCGCTTGTAGGAGCGCTGGCAGCTGGAAATACAATCGTTTTAAAGCCGTCGGAGTTAACGCCAAACGTTTCCAAAGTGCTTACAAGGATGTTAGAGGAATTATTCCAAGAAGAGCTTGTAGCGGTAGTAGAAGGCGGGGTTGAAGAGAGTACAGCTTTGCTGAAGGAACCATTTGATTATATTTTCTTCACAGGTAGTGTGGGCGTTGGGAAAGTTGTCATGGAAGCAGCAGCAAAACAGTTGACGCCGCTTACGTTAGAACTTGGCGGAAAAAGTCCATGTATTGTACATAAAGATGCAAAAATAGATGTAACAGCAAGAAGAATTGTGTGGGGGAAGTTTTTAAATGCAGGGCAGACGTGTGTAGCGCCTGATTATATGTATGTGCATGCTTCAGTGAAAGAACAGTTAATTGAGGCACTGCGACATGAAATTGCGGAGCAGTATGGCAAAGAGCCACTGCATAATGATAATTACGTACGAATTGTGAGTGAACGTCATTTTGAACGTTTATGTACGTTTTTGAAAGATGGTAAAACTGTAATTGGCGGGAACTATAAAAAAGAAACTTTACATATAGAACCAACAGTGTTAACTAATGTTACATGGAAAAGTTCCGTTATGGAAGATGAAATTTTTGGTCCGATTTTACCAATTATAGAATATGAAAACATAGAAGATGTAATTGACACGATTCAACAACATCCGAAGCCATTAGCGTTATATGTATTTTCTGAAGATAAAGGAGTGCAAAAGAAAGTAACGAGTAATATTTCGTATGGTGGAGGTTGTATTAATGATGTCGTCTATCATCTTGCAACGCCATATTTACCTTTTGGGGGCGTCGGAAGTAGTGGATTAGGGAGTTATCATGGGGAAGAAAGTTTTCGGACTTTTTCACATTATAAAAGCATTTTAGCCCAATCTACGGCATTCGATATGAAAATTCGTTACTCTTCTACAAAAAGTGCTTTAAAATTCATACGAAAGTTGTTAAAATGATGATGGTGTTTATCAGTAGGCGTAGCCGTATGATAATAGCCCCTTCGCAATGGAAGGGGTTTTTCTGTTCGACATTATGTATCATGCGAAAATGAATCAAACATACTACATAAAGAATAGAAGTGAACGCTTGCTAAATAACCATTTTTGTTTGGATCGAAACAAAAAATAGTCTATAGAACATAAATATTTATTCATGAATATAAAAATTAAAATTTAAGGTAGATTGGACGGGAAAATGAAAAAGATTATTAAAGTTGAAGCAGTAGAAAAACATTTTGGAAATCAAGTGATTATCCCACCGCTTTCTTTAGATATTAAAGAAGGGGAATTTTTAACTATTTTAGGACCGAGTGGTTGCGGGAAAACGACGTTACTTCGTATGATCGCAGGATTTGAAACTCCAACTAAAGGGAATCTTTTATTAGATGATGAAAAGATTAACGATTTGCCACCATATAAGCGTCATATGAACTTAGTGTTCCAACATTATGCGCTATTCCCACATATGAATGTGGAGAAAAATATTTGTTTCGGCATGAAAATGCAGAAAGTACCGGCAGCAGAGCAGAAAGAGCGTGCTGAAGAGGCAATGCGTTTAACGCAGTTACTTGAGTTCCGTAATCGTAAACCTGCAAAGCTTTCTGGTGGACAGCAGCAGCGTGTAGCAATTGCGAGAGCGATTGTAAATAACCCGCGTGTATTATTACTAGACGAGCCACTTGGGGCGTTAGACTTTAAGTTAAGAAAAGACTTGCAACGTGAATTGAAAAACTTACAACGTAATTTAGGAATTACGTTCATATACGTAACGCACGATCAAGAAGAAGCGATGAGCATGAGTGATCGTATCGTTGTTATGAATAAAGGCCATATTGAACAAATCGGAACGCCGAAAGAAATTTATAATAAGCCGAAAACGTTGTTCGTTGCGACATTTATCGGTGAAAATAATATTGTGAAAAACGGGGAAGGCTATGTAGCAATTCGCCCTGAAAATGTAAAAGTGCGTTCGGTTGAAGAGCCAATTTTAAAAGAATACCACCTTGGACATATTGAAGACATTGAGTTTGTTGGAAATATGGAAAAGCTTTATGTACGTGATGAGAAAACATCAGAATTACTAATGGCATATCAAACTGCTGAAGAAGCAGCACAGTGGAGCATTGGAGATAATGTATACGTAGGCTGGGAGCAAGAGGACGAGGTGACCTTAAATTGAAAAAAGGGAAATTACTCGCACTACCTACAGTCGCATGGCTGTTAATCTTCTTCCTAATTCCCCTTCTGTTTGTATTGGCATTTGCCTTCATGCAGCGCGGAGCATATGGGACAGTGGAAATGCAATTTACATTAGAGAACATAGCACGTGTATTTGACCCATTATATATGGGGACGTTATGGGAAACAGTGAAAATTGCGGTTATTACGACAGTAATATGTTTACTGATCGGTTATCCATTTGCATATACAATTACAATTGTTGATCGCAAATATCGTTCGATTCTTTTATTATTGGCAACGATCCCGTTTTGGATTAACTTCCTTGTTCGTTCTTACGCATGGATTGTTATTTTACGTTCACAAGGTCTTGTAAACACATTGCTATTGAAGCTAGGTATTATTAGTGAACCTTTAAATTTACTATATAATACACCTTCTGTCATACTCGGAATGGTATATTCTTTATTACCATTTATGATTTTACCAGTGTATGCAGCGATTGAGCAGCTTGATAAGCGTAAGCTAGAAGCAGCTTATGATTTAGGGGCAACACCAGTAAAGGCATTTTGGAATGTTACAGTACCAATGACGATGTCAGGGATTGCTACCGGTTCTATTTTAGTGTTTGTTTCTTCTATCGGAATGTTTGTTGTATCAGACGTTATGGGTGGATCGAAAGTAGCATTAATCGGAAACGTAATTCAAAATCAATTCTTAGGAGCGCGTGATTGGCCGTTTGGATCTGCGTTATCTATGATTGTTGTTCTATTCTCTGTTCTGTTAATTTACTTATATTATCGTGCAACGAAAGTATATAAATATGATGGGAACGGAGGGGAATAGGCAAAGATGAAGAAGTTTTTAGTTTCTTATTCTTGGTTAATTTTATTGTTCTTGTATTTTCCAATGATGGTTTTAATGGTGTATTCCTTCAATGATTCTCGCATTAATGCGGAATGGGAAGGATTCACATTCCATTGGTATACAGATTTATTTCAAAAACAAGATGTTATTGATGCGTTTGTAAATAGTATGACGATTGCGGTCGTAACGACGATTGTAACGACTGTTCTTGGTGTGATTTTCGCAATTGCATTACATCGTTATAAATATCGTTATGAAGGTGCGATTAACGGTCTTGTATATTTACCAATTTTAATCCCTGATATTTTAATGGGATTATCTTTACTTATATTATTTAGTCAATTAGGTATGGAACTTGGTAAAACAACAATTATTATTGCACACATTACATTTAGTATTTCATTTGTTGTCGTTATTTTAGCAGCACGCCTTTCTGGTATGGGACGTGATTTAGAAGAGGCTGCGAATGATTTAGGAGCAACGCCGTGGCAAACGTTTCGTTATGTAACGTTCCCAGCAATTGCACCAGGAGTTATTTCAGCTGCATTATTAACATTCACATTATCAATTGATGATTTTGTAATTAGTTTCTTCGTATCAGGACCAGGATCAACAACATTGCCATTATACATTTACAGTATGGTTAAGCGCGGAGTATCACCAGAAATTAATGCACTTTCTACAATTTTAATTGTAGCTATCGTAGGATTAATGGTTCTATCTGAAATCTTCCGTAACAAAGGTGCAGATGGTGAAGAAAACTCTGGAGGACACCTTCCTTTATAATACGAACGATCTAGAAAGTACGAGGGGGTAATAAACCGATGAAATTAATGAAAAGATTAGCCGGCGCAGCAATTAGCTTTAGCCTTGTTGCTGGTGTACTTGCTGGTTGTGGTGAAAAAAAAGAAGAATTAAACATTTATAGCTGGGCTGACAATTTTGATGAGCAAGTGCTAAAAGATTTTGAAAAGAAATATAACGTGAAAATTAACTATGATAAGTATGCAAGTAATGAAGAAATGCTTGCGAAATTACAAGCAGGTGGCGCGAAGTATGATTTAATTCAGCCGTCTGATTACATGGTTAAAACAATGGCGAAAATGGATTTATTAGAGCCGTTAAATAAAAAGAATATCCCAAATATCGAAAACATGATTTCTAATTTTAAGACACCTGCATTTGATCCGGAAAATAAATATTCTTTAGTATATACTTGGGGCGTAACAGGTATTGCATACAATAAAAAGTATGTGAAGGAAGCACCTACAAGCTGGGCTGATCTATGGAATGAGAAATATAAAGGGCATGTAACTTTATTAAATGATTCTCGTGAAGTGTTAGGAATGGGTCTTAAGAAGCATGGGTTCTCAAACAGCACGAAAGACGATGCACAGTTAAAGACAGCAGCAACTGATTTACAGAAGCTACTTCCAAACTTATTAGCATTTGATACAGATAATATTAAACAAAAATTCATTACAGAAGATGCTTGGATCGGAACAGTTTGGTCTGGGGATGCAGCATTTATCGCAAAAGATAATAAAGATGTAGAGTACGTTGTACCAAAAGAAGGCGGCACAATTTGGGCTGATACGTTAGCAATTCCAAAAGGTGCAAAAAACAAAGAGCTTGCAGAGAAGTTTATGAACTACTTACTAGATGAGAAAGTAAGTGTGAAAAACTACGAGTCAATTGGATACAGTAATCCAAATGAAAAAGCTCATCCTCTTCATAGTAAAGAATATCGTGATAACCACATGATCTTTTTAACGAAAGAAGAATTAGATCGTACGGAATGGCTTGTTGATGTAGATGATAAGTTAAAAGATTATGATCGTTACTGGACAGAGCTAAAAACAAAAGGTAAATAAGTAAGGAAATGCGGTTTCTAAAGTAGAAATCGCATTTTTTCATAGTAGGAGGAAATCGTTTGAAAAAGTTGCATCAATATGAGGTAATGTGTATCGGTTTATTATTTGCTGTATTTGGCATTGTTGCTTGGCGCGTACATGCTGGTGGTGTTACAGTGATGGATACATATGTCAGAGGGTTAGTAAAAGGATTACAAACAGAAAGTTCGCTTACATTTTTCTCACACTATACAAAATTAGGGTCTGCCATTGGAATTGTAACTGTGCTCGTTATAAGTTTATTTGTTTTTTGGAGAAAACGTTATTATGCCGCGATGATCGTGTATCCAATGGGCATTTTAATCACACATCTTGTGAATAAAGGGATAAAAGAAATTGTGAAAAGAGATCGTCCTTCGTTAAACGAAGCATTGGATGCACTTGGATATAGTTTCCCTAGTGGGCATGCAATGTTATCTATTATGACATTCGGGTTTCTCGCTTATATCATTGCAGCAAATTTGAAGAGTGTAACAGGGAAATATGTTATAACAATTTTGATGGGAATAGTAATTGTGTCGATTGGATTAAGTAGAGTTATTTTAAATGTACATTATCCAACTGATATTTTAGCTGGTTATTGCGTAGGTGGTATTTTGTTAATTATGGTGATTTATTGCCATCGTTTACTTACTGAGAGACTTGGTCTTAATAAAGAGAGATAAAAACGTCTAGAAAAACTATTATTATAGTTTTTCTAGACGTTTTTTGTTTCCATTAAGATGTGATACAGTATAAGTGACAATTGAATGATGTAAAGTAGGTGAAAATGTATGAAAACAAATGTACATAAAGTAGATAAGTGGGGAAAGTTAGGAGCTTTTTTATATCAGTTTCGTTATACAGTAATTGTAGCTTTACTATTGGTTGCGATAGCACTCGGTATATTCGCACCAAAGCTACCAGGCGTATTAGGTGGTGATGGCTTCCAAACGGAAGGGGACTATCAAAAAACGAAAGAAATTTTAGATAAAGATTTTAAGAGGTCTCAAGATACACTTCTACTCGTTTTTGAAAAAAATAAGGGCGTTTCACATGAGGAATTTCAAAAGCAAGTAGAGGTTATTGTAAAAAATGTACAAGAGAAAGAGACATATGAATCTTTCCATCATCCAGTGCAAAATAAAGAAATGTTACAAGATGATATCGGCTATGCGACAATTTTATTTTCCGGGAAAACAAATAAAGAACGAATGGAAAAGACATTACAATTTGCTGATAAAATCGAAAAGAAAAGTAATGCAGCATTAAAAGTAACACCTACAGGGTTTCCGAAAATTAACAAAGAGATTAATGAAAGAACGCAAAATGATTTAAAAGTAGCAGAGATGATTGGGTTACCAATTGCATTTCTCGTATTACTATTTTCATTCGGTAGCCTTTTGGCATCTATTTTACCAATCGTAAATGGGGCACTTAGTGTTATTAGTACGATGGGCATACTATATTTTATAGGTAGCGATAAGGAACTATCTATCTTTGTGTTAAATGTTGCACCGATGATTGGACTTGCATTATCTATTGATTTTGCGCTATTATTTGTAAATCGCTTTCGAGAGGAAGTTGCAAAGCGAACGGTAAAAGAAGCAATAGCAATTACATATCAAACAGCAGGGCGGGCAATCGTATTTTCAGGATTATGTGTATTCGTTGGCCTATCCGGTTTGTTTTTCTTTAAAATCGATTATATTCAGTCTGTCGCAATTAGTGGAATGATTGTTGTGATTATGAGTATTTTATTCTCGCTCACACTTCTTCCAGCGTTATTATCGTTAATCGGTAAACGAATATTAAAAAAGAATCAAGTAGCACATACACCGGCAAAGGCGTGGCGTACATTTGCACAATTTGTAATGAAACATCCAATTGTGATGATTATTGTTGTTACAACATGTATTGTGATTTGCTTATTACCATTACGTACAGCTAATTTGCAGTTCCCTGATGTGGAGGCTTTACCTAAACAAAGTGATACAAGAATTGCATATGAGAAGTACGAAGAGGCATTTAATGAAACTGCAAAAACACATGCCGATGTTACGTTAGTCGTAGAGACGAAAAAAGATATGAAAGAAAAGGAAAGTTTACGAAAGGTAGAAGAAGTCGTTCAAAAGTTAAAAGATGATAAGAAAGTATATGAAGTAAGAAGTTTATACGACAGTTTAAATGGAATGAAATCAGATCAAGTTGCTGGGATGTTACAGTCGCCAGAAGCTGTTAAAATAGCTCCGGTATTTGAAGCGTATACGAAAGGAAATAAGACAACAATCGAAGTCTTTTTAGATACAAAACCACGTACAGAAATTGGGAAACAGTGGGTTCGTGATTTTAAACAAAATTATAAAGAAACGAACGTTACATATTATCTAGGTGGAATGACGACGTTCCAACAAGAGTTAGAAGATGAAATTAAAGATAAAGTTGCAATTGGTATGTCTGTTATATTTGGATCGACGTTTGTTATATTATTATTTGCATTTCGATCTATACTCATTCCAATTAAGGCGATTATTATGAATATACTTAGTTTAAGCGCAACAATTGGAATTGTTGTTTGGCTATTCGAAGGTGGTCATTTTGGTTTAGAAGCAAGTCCAGTTCTATTTGTTTTACCAATCTTCATTTTCGGCCTCGTCTTTGGGCTTAGCATGGATTATGAAGTATTTCTTATTTCGCGTATCCATGAACTGTATGAAGAAACAGGGGATAACGATCAAGCGACGTTAGAAGGACTTGTTTCAACAAGTAGAATTATTACATCAGCTGCATTAATTATGATTGTTGTAACTGGTGCTTTCGCCTTTACTGATATTTTACCAGTACAGCAAATGGGGCTTGGCGTTGCATTAGCGATATTTCTTGATGCAACAATTATTCGTCTTATGCTCGTACCAAGTTTAATGAAATTGTTTGGAGACTGGAACTGGTGGTTACCATTTCGAAAGAAAAGAGAAAAATCATCGTAAAAAATACTCATCTATAAGATGAGTATTTTTTTATGAATAGCAAGACCTACATTTTGCAAATAGTATGTGATAAGAACATTACATATAAGTAGGTGAAGACAATGTTTCGTTATTTTAAATTTAAGCTAAATGATACAGTACAGTTTGCAGAAAATGATGGGCATATGTATCGCATTGTCGGTTATCGGTTAGAAAAAGGGTTTTATCCAAAAGATGAGTGGACTCATATCATTTATGAATTGCTTAGAGATTTTGATGGGTATACGATGGATGCGGAAGAAGAGGAACTTGTAAAGGTCATTCAAGTAGAGGATGAGTATTACAAAATACAAGAAGTATCGGGATATCGTTATCCGGTAAAAATGAAGCAAAAACAACAAGTGATGAAAACAGAAAAGATGGATGACTTATTAGATACGTATAACGATTATAAGAGATTGGCGGATTTCTTTAAAGATTTATCGTATGAACAAAAAGCGGAAGAAGTGTTGCAGGAAATGAGAAGGCGTAGAGCGTGAGGGGCAGTCTATTATAAGACTGTCCTCTATTTTTGACGGTGCATCAAAGTGTATTTTCCGTTACAATGAGAGAATCAATAGAAATAAGGTGATACAGTATGGAAACGAAGAAGAAGGGCGAATGGTGCGAAATTACTGTGCCAGCGAAATGGAATGGTATAAGCATTGAGTCGTTATTAAAAATAGAATGGGAAATACCGAAAAAGTTGTTACATCAGCTTCGTATGGAAAAAGGTGTTACTGTTAACGGAGAACAGAGAAGATGGAATGAGCTTTTAAAAGAGGACGAAAAGTTACAAGTTCATATGTTTATGGAGGAAGAATACGGTGTAGAGCCTGAATATGGTGAATTAGATGTAGTATATGAAGACGATCATGTACTCATTGTCAATAAGCCTGAGAAGATGGATACGCACCCTGCTGAAAAAGGCGGGATGGGAACACTTGCAAATCTTGTTGCCTTTCATTTTCAAATGCAAGGTTTAGAGACGAAGGTTCGTCATATTCATCGGTTAGATAAAGATACGACAGGTGGTGTCGTGTTTGCTAAACATAGAATTGCTGGTGCAATTATGGATCGTTTATTAATGGAACGAAAAATTAAAAGAACATATGCGGCTCTTGTAGAAGGGAAAGTGAAAAAGAAGCAAGGAACAATTGACGCGGCTATCGGAAGAGATCGCCATCATGCGACGAGACGACGTGTTTCTCCAAAGGGGGATCAAGCAATCACATATTATAAAGTAGAGAAGTATTTTAAAAAACAAAATGTTACGCTCGTAACGTTACAATTAGAAACTGGTAGAACCCATCAAATTCGTGTTCATATGAGCTATAATGGTAATCCGTTAGTTGGGGATATTTTATATGGTGGAGGAACGAAATATATGTCTAGGCAAGCGTTACATGCGATGAAGATAAACTTTTTACACCCAATTACGAAAGAAGAGATTGAAGTTGATGTACCATTTCCTACAAAATTAAATGACACAATGAAAGAATTTCAAAGAGTGAATGCGTAAAGTGTAAGTTTAAATTTGAGAAAAGTAGATTTTTGCAGGAATTTCTCTAAAAGAAGCGAAGCCGTTAAGAGAAAAGAGAGGTGAGAATCACTTGATCAAATATAAATATATACTAGGAATATTTTTTGCTTGTCTTTTAGTGACTCTATGTCTCTATCCATATTTACCAGAGCATTTGGCGGTACATTGGGATGTAAATGGTCGGCCAAACGAGTTTATGAGTAAACAAGTTGTTATAGCACTTATTCCTTGTCTTATTATTTTCTTACATGGATTGATGTATATTATTTCACATAATATATATAAGTTTAATGAAGACGAGCATGTCATTATAAGTGGATTTCTAAAGACGATTACTTTATTTATGTTGTTTATCCATATGCTCATTCTCTTTATTAATTTTGGAAGCGTGATATCCTTTCAAACAGGACTAACAATAGGGATTAGTATGTTTCTTTTTATGCTTAGTAAGGCGTTTAAAAAAGTTCAGAGTATGGAAAAAGACTCAATCAAATTAACAAAGATCCGTTTAGTGAGTAGACGGATTTTTCAAGTGATGGCATGTAGTATATTGTTTTCATTGTTTTTGAACTTGAAATGGGGATTTTATTTGTTACTTAGTATAATAAGTAGTGGTTCTATTTTGTTTATGTTTTACGCTTTATACTCATACATAATAGAAAGTTATGAAACGTAAAAAAGAGTCTTCTCATTATGAGAAGACTCTTTTAATCTATTTACTTCGTAATAAATTGTTGTGTCCAGTAGTTGCCGCTTTCTACGTAGCCAACACCGATGTGAGTGAAGCCGTTATTTAAAATGTTTGCACGGTGTCCAGCACTGTTCATCCAAGCTTGTACTACTTCTTCAGGTGTACGTTGACCTTGGGCGATGTTTTCACCTGCAGATGTATAAGAAATACCAAATTTCTTCATCATGTCAAACGGAGACCCGTATGTAGGGCTGTTATGATCAAAGTAGTTATTTTTTTGCATATCTTCAGATTTAATGCGTGCTACTTTGCTTAATTCAGTGTCGATTTTTAAAGCTGGTAAACCTTGTTTTGCACGCTCAGCGTTTGTTAATTCAACAACACGTTGTTCGAACTCGCTTAAAGATTTTGCTTCTTCAGCAGGCTTTTGCTCAGCTGGTTTTTGTTCAGCCGGTTTTTGCGTATTATTGTTTTCAGCAGGCTTTTGAGCTTCTGGTTTTTGAGCTTCTTCAGCAGGCTTTTGCTCGGCAGGTTTTTGCTCAGCGGGCTTTTGAGTTTCTGGCTTAGCTGTTGGTTGCTCAGTTACAACATTTTCAGTAGGTTGTTGACCAGGAATAATGCAATTTGGTTGGAAGTTTCCTTGTTGCCATTGTGCTAATGACTCAACACCCATAGATTGTAAGAATGCTTGTAATTCTTGTTGGCTCATTTGCTTCATCATCACTTTTGAATGCTGAATATTTTGAACCTTTATGTTAGATGGTTGTACTGTTGCAGCTTGTGCATCTAGAGAAGATACTCCTAAAGTAAGAGCCGTTGCAGCAGCTACAGATAATAAAACACGCTTTTTCATGATGTGTGTCCCCCTATATAAAGTTTTAATTTGTTTTCACACGATTTGTTTTTGACAGCCTGTCTGACTGACAAATTCATCGTAGCATAGATTTTGTGAGAAAAAAGATGGAAAAAAATTCATAGACTTAAAATTTACCTAATTTATCCTAAGAAGGGAAAGGGGGAAAAATAAGAGAAACATAGAGTATAAAAGGAATTTTCAACATTTTTATACGTGGTTATAAGAGGGGGTTTTTGGATAAATGTACCTATATTGAAAATGAAGAATCCTATTGTATCAATGGTTTGAGCGTTTTTTTGAGGAATATACTGGATTGATTTTTACAAAACTGTAATGTTTCTGTTGTTCTTTTTTATAATAAAGTAACATATTTTTAATGTTGTAGCGGACAAAAAAGCGGCTATCTCTTTACATAGACGAAGGAGATAGCCGTTTTCCTATTATTACGTATGTTACGAGTTATTACGAGTTGGTTTCAATTGCTTCTAATAATAAATCAACAATGTGAATTCCTCTCATTTTATGAGAAAGACCTTCTCGTTCAATGCCTAATTTCATTTGTAATAAACAACCTGGATTTGTAGTAACAATGGTCGCTGCTTCTGTTTCATGCACACGGTCCATTTTGTAATCTAGAAATTCCATGGATAGTTCTGAATGAACAATGTTATAAATGCCAGCAGAACCACAGCAGCGATCCGCATCTTTCATTTCACGGTATGTTGCGCCTTGAATTGCTTCTAGTAACATACGAGGTTCTGAAGATGTTCGCATAACATTGCGTAAGTGACAAGAGTCTTGATACGTAATAATTTGCGGCGTGAGTCGTAAGTCATTACGTTTATGGAAATCTAGTTCTACTAGAATAGCAGTAATATCTTTAATTTTAGAAACAAACTGCTTTGCACGTTCAGCCCACTGTGGATCATCTTTTAACAGGTAATCGTAGTCTACGAGGTAAGCTCCGCAACCACCAGCATTCGTAATAATATAGTCGATGTTTAAGTCTTCGAATGCTTTTATATTGCGCTTTGCTAATTCTTTTGCTCCATTTTTCTCACCAGCATGCCCATGTAATGCTCCGCAGCAACTTTGTGTTTTCGGAATAACGATATCACAACCAGCTAACTGAAGCAGTTTCATCGTTGCGTTATTTGTTTCTAAAAACATTGTATCCATTAAACAACCTGTGAAGAATGCAACTTGTTTCTTCTTCGTACTTTCAGCATGTAAAAATTCAGGACGATCTTTCATTGCTTTCATTTTAGGAACCTTAGGCAAAACGAGATCCATTGTTGCAAGTGTTTCAGGGAATAACTTCATAATCCCTGTTTTATGTGTTAGCGTTTGTAAACCAGAACGCTGATAAAAACCAATTAGTCCGGTTAATGTTCTCATTCGATTTTGATGCGGGAATAATCCTTCAAAAACGACTTTTCGAACAGCTTTCACTGGCACTGAGAATTTTTTATTTTGATTAATAATATCTCGAGCTTCTTCTAATAAATGTCCATAATTTACACCGGATGGACAAACAGGCTCACAAGCACGGCAACCGAGGCAAACATTTAATGTGTTTTCAACATCTTCATCTGGCTCAATTAAACCATCAACGACCGCTTTCATTAATGCGATACGTCCTCGTGGTGAATGTGATTCTTTATATCCAGATTGAATGTAGGTAGGGCAAGTTGGTAAGCAGAAACCGCATCGCATACAGTTTAGTAGTTCATCTTCACTTAATCGTTCTTTAAATTCTTTTTGAATGTTTTCTTTATTTAATGTTGTCATCGCTCAACCACCACTCTTTTGCGAGTGTCCTTCGCGAACATCTTTCCTGGATTCATAATGTTATTTGGATCGAAGGCGTGTTTAATTCCTTGCATAGCAGCAATACCTTCTTTACCTAATTTCATTTCTAAATACGGAGCTTTCATTGCACCAACACCATGTTCACCAGTAATCGTGCCACCAAGTTCGATTGCTTTTGCAAATATTTCAGCGAAAGCTTGTTCAGCTCGGTGCATTTCTTCTTCGTTGCGAGCATCTGTCATACAAGTGGGGTGTAGGTTACCATCGCCAGCATGTCCAAACGTACAAATAGGAATATTATATTTTTTAGCAATGGCATTAATGGCTTCAACCATCGGAGCAATCTGTGATCGTGGTACCGTTGCATCTTCTAATATTGTAGTAGGCTTTAATCTTGCCAGTGCTGACAGTGCACTACGGCGAGCTGTACGAAGCGCATCGGCTTCCGCTTCATCTTTTGCAACGCGAACATCAACTGCATTCATAGAACGACAAACGTTAGCCATTTTTTCAATATCTCGATTCACAACTTCAGGCGGGCCGTCTTGTTCAATTAATAAAATTGCTTTTACATCAGTTGGTAAACCGATTTGTGCAAACTCTTCTACTACTTCAATGGTCGGCTGATCTAAAAACTCAAGTGTCGCTGGAATGATTTTATTTGCAATAATAGAAGAAACAGCACGTGCAGCTTCATTAATATCTTCATATAGTGCTAGCATCGTTTTCTTCGTTTCAGGCATAGGAACAAGTTTTAATATCGCTTCAGTCACGACGCCAAGTGTTCCTTCAGAACCGATAAATAAACGAGTTAAATCGTAACCAGCTACATCTTTTGCCAATTTACCACCAGTACGAATCATATCACCATTTGGTAAGACAAGTTCAAGACCCATCACATAATCACGTGTTACGCCATATTTTAATCCACGTAATCCACCTGAGTTTTCATTAATGTTACCGCCAATTGTAGAAATTTTCATTGAGCTTGGATCTGGTGGATAAAATAAACCTTTTTCTTCCACCGCTTTAATAATATCAAGGGTAATAACACCAGCTTGTACAGTAATTGTTAAATTTTCTTCATCAATTTCTAAAATGTTATTCATATGGCGGAAGATAAGGACGATACCGCCTTCAAGTGGACATGTCCCTGCACAAAGGTTTGTTCCAGAACCACGAACATATACAGGAATATGATGAGTGTTACATACTTTTAACACTTCAGCTACTTCATTTGTATTACGAGGAGCAATGACTGCATCAGGCATTGCTTGGAAGTTTGGAGTGGCATCATAACTATACGTTAAACGCCCCATATTGGATGTATCCACATTATCTTCGCCAACAATGGATACGAATGAATCAATAATTTGTTTTTCTAACATTGGAAATCCCCCTCAAACTGTTAACGTAATTAGTCATCATAAAAAACGTTGTCACAGTGCTTTCGTTATAATGATAAAAAAGTTGGAGGATTCTTTCTATGTATAATCATCTAAAGATTAATCTATTTTATCATTCTTTTTTGTATGATTATCTAATAAGAGGAGCGAGAAGTATAAAATGTTTAAGTCTTTGAATTGTTTCGGATCAAGTCCTGTATACTCCTCAATTTTTTTTAGTCTGTAATGCAATGTGTTAATGTGGATATGTAATTGCTCCGCTGTTTGTTTATAGGATTGGTTATAATCAATAAATAAACGTAAAGTGTGCATAAGTTCAGGCGATGATAGTAAGTTTTCGATGGTGCGCTTTAGAAACTGTTCCCGCGTTTCAGCAGAAATATCTTGTAAGCACATTTCTAAACGTAAATCTTCATTAAATACAATGTTTTTCGTTTCAAGTGATACGGAAAGAGCTTGTAATGCTTGTTCGTATGATAAGTTCATATTGCTTGGCGTAACGGATTGTCCAATCCCGATATATAAAGGAACAGAAAACAAAGTTTCACAGTCTTGTTTTAATCGTTTTAAAAATTGATACGTTTGCTCTTTGGAGTTCGTGGCTGTAAATAAAATGAATCGATCATTTCCCCAGCGAATAAATAGATGCTCCTTTGTTAATAGATTGCGTACATGTTGCCAAATCTTACGCTGAAGCATCGTGTCATTTTGATCGATAGAGAACAAAATAAGTTGTTTTTTCTTATATAAATCAATACCAAGTGTTTTGGCACGATCGAGAAAGCTTGGAGACCAGTCTGTGTTTTGAAGCCAATCAAAGACAAATGCCTCATAAGAACGGTGTTCAAGTTCTAGTTGTTCTAAAAAGTAGTTTTCATGGATGAGTAGTTCGGTCATTTTACGTAATATTTCTCCGTATTGTGAAATATTTTCAGGTTCGCCTGTGATTCCAATGACACCAATTACTTCGTCATGGAATAGTAAAGGGAGATTCATACCTGCCTTTACGCCTTGCAAACGTCGTTCATCCTCTTTTGTAATAATGACAGTTTTCTTTTGTTTTGCGCAGCGGAGTGCGCCCTCATGAAATTGGCCGATTCTTTCTATATCTGTACTTGCGATAATAACGCCTTGTATATTAATGATAATAATATTTTCTTTAATTAGCCTGCGTACTTCTCGTACAATTTTATTCGCTAAATCAGGAAAAAGCATAATTGGCACACCTCAAATTCTATTTGTTGTACATTATATATGTAAATGAAGTAGGAAAGGGAAATTTCACACTTTCCACACATTTATTTGTTATTTTACAATTATAACGAAATCATCCGAAGATGGAGGGGATCTTTTGAGAAAGTATGTTTTTCTTCTCTGTTTTTTATTTCTATTAGTAGGGTGTCAAGGAAGTTCCTATACATCGATTGCTAAAGATAAAAGTGTTATTATAACAACGAATATAAAAGAAGGTAGTATTAGTTTTGTAGATAAACATACTAAAAAGTTAATTACGACATGGGAACTTAACGAACCAATGGCAGGGATTGCACTACTTCCAAATGGTGAGGACATACTTGTATATGGTAAGCAGTTAGAGTACATGTATGTATATTCACTAGCAGAAGGAAGGCAAGTGGGAAAATATAAAACAGGAAAAGGCATTGTAAATGTAGTCGTATCAGAAGATAAAAAGCAATTATTTGCTGCCGATCAAAATGCCCAAAAGATAAGGTTCTTTACGATTAATGGAAAAGAAACAGGGAATGTTTCGACAGGAAAAGGACCAATAACGATGGTAGAGTACCATAACCAGTTATCTGTATTAAACTTTTATGATACGAAGCTAACGACAATTGATACAAAGAAAAAAGAAGTAATACAATCCTTTATGATTCCACCAGCGTCAACGGGAGCAACAATTAGTCCAGATGGGAAAGAAATATGGATTGGCGGACATGGTGATGGAAATCAGGTAAATGAGAAAGTATTAGTGTATTCTTTGCAGAGCGGAGAAATGGTACGTTCTTTACACGCTCCGTTTATGCCTGTGAATATTACGAAGGATAATAAGTATGTATATGCATTAAGTCACGGTTCGAATATGCTTAGAAAGTTTGATGTTAGCACGTATAAAGAGGTGGCTTCTGTAGAAGTAGGATCAAACCCATTTGCATTTTTGAAGAGCGGAGCAGAAGGATACGTAGCAAGCTATGATAGTGATGAAGTGTGCGTCATGGATATGAAGAATTTGAAAATAAAACAAACAATTAAAGTCGGAAAAGGACCGTTTCAACTCATAGAGAGAGAAGGGAAGGACAATGAGTAAATATAGGGTGCTAGTTGTAGATGATGAAAGTGATATGAGGCAACTTGTTGGAATGTACTTAGATAATTTCGGATACGAGTGGGGAGAAGCTGAAAATGGAAAAGAGGCTCTAAAAAAATTAGAAAAGGACCATTATGATTTCGTTGTATTAGATATTATGATGCCAGAGATGGATGGACTTTCAGTTTGCAAAGAAATTAGAAAAACGTCAGATGTACCAATTATATTTTTAACAGCAAAAGGTGAAGAGTGGAATAGGGTGAACGGCTTACGTATGGGGGCAGATGATTATATTGTAAAGCCATTTAGTCCTGGTGAATTAATTGCTCGTATGGAAGCTGTATTAAGGCGTTATACAAAGCAAGAGCAACAAGAGGAATTTCAGTTTGGACCGATCCGTATTAATGAAAAAAGTAGGAAAATTGAGGTGGATGGTGAGCCAATTTCTCTTACAGTAAAAGAGTTTGATTTACTCTATTTTCTTTGTCAACATACGGGACAAGTATTTAGCCGAGAACAATTGCTAGAAAAGGTATGGGGATATGATTATGCCGGAAGTACAAGAACCGTAGATACGCACGTGAAAACGATGCGTTTGAAGCTTGGAGAAAGTGGAAACTACATTCAAACTGTTTGGGGTGTAGGCTATAAATTTGAGGTGTAATGTATGTTTACGATGGTACAGAAGCTTTGGCTGACAGTAGTATGTGCAGTATTTGTAACAGTTTCTTTTCTTTATTTCGTATCTTTATACTCGTATGAAAAACTATACGTTGATAATTTAAAAGATTCATTAGTAATGGAAGGGAAGCGTCTTTCTGCGCAATATGATAAGCGCGAAGGAATATCAATTTTTGAAGAGAAAGTAAGAGCATTTGATCAAATATCTAGTTCAGACGTTCTTTTCGTATCAAACCCACGTGATTTAAGCGCATGTTTACCATTTGATGTGCACCATCATTCTCTTATAAGTGAAGGGGACAGGCAAACATTATTAGATGGAAAAACTGTGACAAAGATAGGATACGAGGAACATTTTGACCGTAATATTATGGGGGTTGTCATCCCTGTTTTAGAAAATAAAAAATTAGTTGGTATTGTATATTCTTATATTCCTTTAAAAAGTATAAAAGACTTAATATATGATATGGGTCTTATTTTAGCACCGTTAGCACTTGCTATAACTTTACTGACAATATGGATTGGTAGAAAAATTATTATTGCTATTACGAAACCACTTTCGCAAATGGAACGAGTTGCCAATCATTTGGCTACGGGGGATTTCTCAGAACGAATTACAATTTCTTCTGAAGATGAAATTGGGCGATTAGGAAAAGCATTTAATAAAATGGCAAATTCTTTGGAGACAGAAGACGTAAAGCGTAAGGAGTTTTTAGCTAACGTTTCGCATGAACTAAGAACACCGCTTAGTTATATAAAAGGATATAGCGAGGCTATTTTAGATGGTGTAGCGAAGGGACCACAGCAGGAAAAAGTAACACAGCTTATTCATAAAGAAGCAGATCGTATGCAGCGTCTCGTTCATGATTTATTAGATTTGGCACAATTAGAAGGGGAACATTTTCCGTTAAAGAAACAACCTATCGTTTTTTCACAACTAATTGAAGATGTGTTAGATACGTATGAGATTAAGTTTATAGAAAAGAAAATTCGTATTTCAACAAATTTAAATCCAGAAATCATTGTAATGATTGATGAGGATCGTATGCAACAAGTGCTTCATAACGTGTTAGATAATGCGATACGGTATACGAATCAAAACGGGGATATTATGGTAACGCTCAGACAGATAGATGATTATTGTGAATTGAACATAAAAGATACGGGGATCGGTATTGATACAGAGCATTTGGAAAACCTTGGCGAGCGTTTTTACCGAGTTGATAAAGCGAGAAGTCGTCAACATGGTGGAACAGGTTTAGGCCTGGCAATTGTAAGACAAATTGTTCATATACATGACGGACAGTGGCGGATTGAAAGTGAAAAAGGGAACGGTACGACGGTTAGTATTAAATTGAAAGTACAGGATGAGGAGAGCATGTTCTAATTTTTAGGGCATGCTCTTTATATGGAAGACAATAATTATACGTAAGATATAAATTAATATGTAATAAATATCGGAATTTTGACGATTTTATGAACAAAACATTTGTACTTCTTACTAATTCGTTCTAAAATAGTTATGATGCAAAGTTCTTATAAATCGTTTCAATTGTTGTTTGGAAGATACTGAGGTGATTTAACTGGAGTACAAATCTATTAAACCGAAAAAGATTTACGAAGAAGTATCTGAAGCTATTTTAACAATGATTAAAAATGGTACGTTAAAACCTGGTGACAAACTACTTCCTGTACATCAATTAGCTGAGCAGTTTCAAGTTGGTAGATCTGCTGTTCGTGAAGCGCTAAGTGCGCTAAGAGCAATGGGCTTAATTGAGATGAAACAAGGAGAAGGTACATATGTGAAGAACTTCGATTCTTCTTCATTAACAAAATCATTAAACAATAGATTATTGATGAAGAAAGAAGATATTTTGAATTTATTAGAAGTACGAAAGGTGCTTGAAGTGGGGGCAGTTCGAGCAGCTGCGGCAAAACGTACGGAAGATAATTTGCAAAATATGAAGCATTGGTTAGATGAAATGGCAAAGAGCGTTGGAGATGAAAAAGCTGGTGAAAAAGCAGATTTTCAGTTCCATATGGGAATTGCGGAGTCTTCGCATAACAACATTTTGCTTGAACTTATGAATCATGTTTCAGAGATGATTGCTGAAACGATTGGTGAATCAAGACGCATTATTTTATATGGTGAACAAACAACATCAGAACGACTTATAGAAGAGCATCAAGTTATATATGATGCAGTGTTAAAGCAAGATGTAGAATTAGCGCAGCAAGCAATGCTAGATCATTTAACAAATGTAGAACATATTGTCACAGGTAGAAACGATATAAATTCTTAATTTAATCTTTTAAAAATCTAATTTTCTGATAAAATAGAGAGAGATTAAGTAAGCGTTTTCTTTAGAAGAGGGAGAGGATAGGCTATGGTTGAGCCTATTTCTTCTCTCCTTAGTCATCTGATGACCATATGTTTTGTTGGTGGAGTTGTAAAAAGGGGGAGTAATAATTATGAAAGTTACTTTATTTGTTACTTGTTTAGTCGATATGTTTGAAACAAATGTCGGCAAAGCAACAGTTGAGGTGTTGGAGCGTTTAGGTTGTGAAATTGAATTTCCAGAAGCACAAGTTTGTTGCGGCCAGCCTGCTTATAATAGCGGCCATGTAGAAGCGGCAAAAGAAGCGATGAAACATATGATTGAAACTTTTGAAGATGCAGAATATATCGTTACGCCATCTGGTTCTTGTGCGACAATGTTTCATGAGTATCCGCATGTTTTTAAAGATGATCCGAAGTGGGCTAAACGTGCACAAAAAGTTGCTGATAAAACATATGAATTTACACAATTTATTGTAGACGTTTTAAAGGTTACTGATGTTGGTGCAAGTTTACCAGGGATTGCTACTATTCATAAATCATGTCATATGACACGTATGCTTGGAGTAACAGAGGCACCAGGAATTTTATTATCTAATGTAAAAGGGTTAACAGTGAGAGAGTTACCAAATGTACAAAATTGTTGCGGGTTTGGGGGAACGTTTTCAGTGAAGATGACTCCAATTTCTGAGCAAATGGTAGATGAAAAGGTAGATAGTGCAATGGAAACAGGCGCTGATTATTTAATCGGTGCAGATTGTGGGTGTTTGTTAAACATTGGCGGACGTATTGAGCGTTTAGGAAAAGAAATAAAAGTCATGCATATTGCTGAGGTACTGAATAGTCGCTCATGAAGGGGGAACATAAGCTATGTCTATGAAAATCAGTGAGAAAAAATTTAATGATCGCGTTGGCGATGGAATTCAAGATTCGTTTATGCGCGGAGCAGTATCTTCTGCACAAACACGCTTATATACGAATCGCTTAAAAGCAGCGGATGAATTAGGAAACTGGGAAGAATGGCGTGAACTCGGTGAAGAAATTCGTCAACATACGTTAGAAAATCTTGATTATTATTTAATGCAGTTAAGTGAAAATGTATCAAAAAGAGGCGGACATGTGTACTTTGCGAAAACGAAGGAGGAAGCAGCAAAGTATATTCAAGACGTTGCAAAAAAGAAGCAGGCAAAAAAGGTAGTAAAATCAAAGTCAATGGTAACAGAAGAAATTAGTATGAACCATGCGCTTGAAGAAATCGGTTGTGAAGTGTTAGAAAGTGATCTAGGAGAGTATATTTTGCAAGTAGATAACGATCCACCTTCACATATTATTGCGCCTGCTCTTCATAAAAATAGAACGCAAATTCGTGATGTATTTAAAGAAAAGCTTGGCTATGAAAATTCTGATGATCCATACGAAATGACAAAGTTTGTTCGTAAACAACTTCGTGAAAAATTTATGGATGCAGAAATTGGTGTGACAGGTTGTAACTTCGCTGTTGCAAATACTGGCTCTCTTTGTTTAGTAACAAATGAAGGTAATGCTGACCTTGTTATGTCGATTCCAAAAACACAAATTGCGGTTATGGGTATGGAACGTATGGTTCCGACAATGGAAGAATTAGATGTTTTAGTTGGTTTACTATGTCGTAGTGCAGTAGGTCAAAAGTTAACAAGTTATGTAACGGTAGCGGGACCAACTCAAGAAGAGGAAGTAGATGGCCCAGAAGAATTCCACTTAGTTGTGGTTGATAATGGTCGTTCTCAAATTCTTGGATCTGAATTCCGTCAAGTGTTGCAATGTATTCGTTGTGCTGCTTGTGTGAACGTATGCCCTGTATATCGACATGTTGGTGGACATTCATATGGCTCTATATACTCAGGACCAATTGGGGCGGTATTAACACCACTTTTAGGTGGATATGATGATTACAAAGAGCTTCCTTATGCTTCTAGTTTATGCGGAGCGTGTACAGAAGCTTGTCCAGTAAAAATTCCATTGCATGATTTATTATTAAAACATCGTCAAGTTATTGTTGAGCAAGAAGGGCGTGCTCCACTTGCAGAAAAATTAGCAATGAAAATGTTTAGTATGGGTGCATCTTCAGCAGCTTTATATAAAATGGGATCAAAGATGGCGCCAGCAGCAATGAGTCCATTTACATCTGGTAACCGTGTATCAAAAGGTGTTGGGCCACTTAAAAACTGGACAGATATTCGTGAATTCCCGGCTCCAAGTAAAGAACGATTCCGTGATTGGTATAAAGATCATAAGAAAGGCGGGGACAAATAATGACAGGATTAATTCAAAACCGTGATTCCTTTCTAGAGAATATTGCAAAAGAACTTGGACGCGCGCGTAAAACGGATGGTGTAAAACGTCCAGTATGGAAAAATAATGTGAATAAAGAAACGTTAAAAAATTATTCACAAGAAGAATTGTTAGAAGTATTTAAAAATCAATGTACAAACATTCATACAACTGTTGTGGAAACGACAAACGACCGTTTACGTGAAGATATTCAAAAAGTAATCGTTGAAAACGGCGGGGGACCTATTATGTTATCGGCAGATGAACGTTTTGATTCTTATGGGTTGACTTCTTTATTTAAAGAAGAACTTCCAAAGCAAAATGTTGAAGTGAACGTATGGGATTCTGAGAAAAAAGAAGAGAATATGCGTATCGCGGAAAGAGCGAATATTGGAATTGTATTTAGTGATTATACTTTAGCTGAATCTGGTACGATCGTTGTACAAAGTCATAAAGGCCAAGGTCGTTCTTTACACTTTTTACCGACTGTATACTTTGCTATTATTCCACGTGAAACACTTGTGCCTCGTATTACACAAGCAGTTGAGGATATGAACAAGCGTGTAGAAAATGGCGAGACAGTGGCATCTTGTATTAACTTTATTACAGGACCTAGTAACTCGGCAGATATAGAAATGAATCTTGTTGTCGGAGTACATGGACCATTAAAAGCAGTATATTTCATCGTATAAAATAGGGGAAAGCAGGCCAGAAAATGGCCTGCTTTTTTAATAGAATAGAGATAACATGAAGTAGAAGTTCTCTCCTTTTTTTGCTATGTTCTTCTGGAAAGGAGAGGAAGGGATGTTCACTTATGTATATGCATTGTTAGCGGGGATGGTGTTTGGTTCTTTTTTTATGGTAATTGCGATGAGAGTTCCGCTAGGGGAGTCTATCATAACCCCGCGTTCATATTGTCATTATTGTAAGTATGTGCTAAAGCCAAAAGAATTGATTCCAATCATTTCTTTTTGTATACAAAGAGGACGTTGTACGAATTGTAAGAGGAAAATTTCAATTTTGTACGTAGTATTTGAACTTATAACTGGAATGATATGTCTTCTTACTGTATATATGATTGGGGTGGAACGAGAGCTTATTATCGTTTTATCACTTTTTTCGTTACTTCTTATTATTTCAGTTACAGATTACATATATATGTTAATTCCAAATCGTATTTTAGCTTGGTTTGCTTGTTTACTCATTTTAGAATGTGTTTTTGTACCGTTAGTCACTTGGATAGATAGTATAGTTGGTAGTTGCGTTATATTCATTTTGTTATACTGCATGCAAAAGATATATCCAGAAGGGCTTGGGGGAGGTGATATAAAATTACTTTCGTTACTTGGATTTATAGTGGGACTGAAAGGGATTTTTATCGTTTTATTTTTAGCATCTTGCTTTAGTCTTTGTTTCTTTGGAGCTGGTCTCGTATTAAAACGTATGAAAATGAGGACTCAAATACCGTTTGGTCCTTTTATTAGTCTTGGAGCAATATGTTACATGTTGGTCACGTATGCAAAATAGAGAGGGGATAGAAAATGAATGTATATATGGATGATCAAAGAAGTTGTCCGTACGGTTACGTGCTCGCAACTACAGTAGAATGTGCTTTGCAAATGGTACGAGATTATGAGGTGAATGTTCTTTCCCTTGATTTCAATATGGGATGGGGAGAAAAAAGTGGATTAGATTTTGTAGAGGCTTTTTGTAAAGAGGGTCTATATGTGAATGAAATACATTTTCATACGAATGATGTCATCGGTATGCATAAGATGAAACAGAGAATGAATAAGGGAAAGGAAGAAGGAGAGATTAACCCTAATCTTGTTGTTAAATATGTGGGGAGCTAAAAACTCCAAAGTAAAACTTTGGAGTTTTTAATGTTTCATATGCGCTTGCAACGGAATGATTTCTTCTTGTTGAGCTGCTCCTAATTCAGTTTCTTCTTGTTTCACGTCAGGTACTTTCTTTGTTAAGTAATGGTATACCATACCGACAAATATAGACCCGCCAATAATGTTACCAATTGTAACTGGAATTAAGTTATGAATAGCACCTGCAAAAGAAATTGTCTCCGGATGCGGTGAAACTAAAGATAAAGCAAACAGCGATAAGTTTGCGATGCTATGTTCGTAACCAGATAAGAAGAATGTGAAAACGAGCATCATCATCATCATAATTTTTGCTGTATCACCTTTAACTTGAGAAGGTAAGAAACAAGCAAGACATACAAGCCAGTTACATAAAATTGCTTTAAAGAATAGTTGCATTGTAGGTGTATTCATTTTTCCTTCTACTACTTTATTCATGAAATGACCGTGATCAATTGCTTCAAAAATGCCAGTTGCATAAAATAGTAAGGCAAAGAATAAAGCACCAGCTAAATTCCCTGCATAACAAGCGATCCAATTACGAAGTGTATCAGCAATTGTTGTTTCTTTTCTTAAAGTTGCTACAGTGAAGTACATTGTGTTTCCAGTAAACAACTCAGCACCACCATATATAATAAGTACAAGGGCAATTCCGAAAAACATAGAAGCAGCTAAATAAGTTGCTGGTGAATCTGCAATGTGAAAAAAGTTACCTAATTTAAAACATAGTACAATAATAAAACCGATATAAATACCCGCAAGTGTGGCACGTATGAAATATTGCATCGGGTTTGTATCTAGCATTTGTTTTTTGCTCTTAGCCAGTTTGACAACATAATCTAATCCTTGTTCTAGCATGAGTAATACGCTCCTTTAGTACATCATCTATAAAGTGAAACTTTAATCAGTGGGGGGGTTCTTCATCTCCCACTGATTATTAGTTGAACCAATCGGGCTTTTATGGGCAGTTGATCCCCACCTAACTTCTTTGTTTTCGCTGAATTTTGAGGTGGGGGTCTTACTGCCCATTAAAGCGGGATAAATACTCCTTATATGAATAAAGTACATCGATTCTGTCTTAGTTTCAATAAGTTTGTGCAATATTTCACAAAAAGGACATACATATATTAAGAAAACGTTTACAAAAAATAGTATAATAGAATTTTTTCTGGACATTGAGTGGGGGAAGGGTAAAAAGAAAAAGCGCTGTAATTACAGCGCTTTTTCGTCTAAATTCTTTTCTACTTTTGTTTCTACTTCTTTTGAGAAGAACCAACCACCAGCTGCGATTCCAACTAATACAATCCAGAATGTAAGCTTCCATGGTGTAGATTCTGGGAATGAATGCGGAATTACATTTAATGCAGGATGTGCTAACGTATAAACTGCTAGTTTCACACCAACCCAACCTACAATTAAGAATGCCGCAGTTTCAAGTCCTGGTTTACGTTTTAAAATTTGTACGAAAGCAGTTGCTGCAAATCGCATAATGATTAATCCGATAAGTCCACCTACAAAGATAACAACGAATTGCCCAGTATCAAGACTACCAATTGTACCTAATCCTGTTTTTGGTAAAGTCATTGCTAATGCAACAGCAGCTAAAATAGAATCAACTGCGAAGGCGATATCTGCAACTTCAACTTTAAATACAGTCCACCAAAAGTTCTCTTGTTTTTTCTTTGCTTCTTTTTCTTCTGTTTCTTCATCTGTATTCTTTTTAACATACGTTTTAAATAAGTGATTACCAGCGATAAACATAAGGTAAATGGCACCGATTGCTTGCACTTGCCATACGTCGACTAGGAACGAAATCATAAATAACGATCCAAAACGGAAAACAAATGCCCCTGCTAATCCATAAAATAGTGCTTTCTTTCTTTTTTCTTCTGGTAAATGTTTTACCATAATTGCAAGAACAAGAGCGTTGTCAGCCGCTAAAATCCCCTCTAGTGCAATTAGAATGAGTAATACCCAACCATACTCCAATAATAATGATACATCCATGTACATTCTCCTCTCATTTCTATAAGTACTAAATAAGTGAAGAAATCCCCACTATTTAGTTTCCCCATACTCCTGCCTATTAACTTTGGAAGAATTTGGAAATGGATGCAAAAAAGACCTCTGCCGTTAATAGGCAAAGGTCTTGCTAGACATATGTAATAAAAATGCCAACAAAGCCGGAAGAACTAAGTTCTACGTAATGACGACTTTGTTTCCAAGAAATATTCTTGGACGCTACTCCCCTTTGGAGATATGCTATTGTACTCTCATTATATGGATAATTTATACGGTTGTCAACCTGTTAAAATGTCTTCATTCGGATATTTTATTTTCCGGTTCTTTTTACGTGCAAATGAAAAAGCTAATGTTAAAGGTCCCATCTTCCCAAAAAACATCATAAAGATAATAATAGCTTTTCCAATCATCGTTAAGTGTGGTGTAAAATTCATACTGAGACCGACAGTCCCAAATGCTGAAAATACTTCGAAAGCACTCATCAATAGAGGAACTCGCTCAGTAATGCTTAAAATTAAAATAGCAAAAAAAATAAATGAAATAGAAATAATAGCGATGGTCAATGATTTGACAATGAGGGTATCTTTAATGGATTTTTTAAACACGACAATATCATCTTGTTCTTGTAAAAATTTAAATACCCCAAAAAACATGATTAAAAATGTTGTCAACTTAATCCCGCCACCAGTTGAAGCACTACCAGCGCCAATAAACATAAGGAGCATCATTAATAGTAGGGAAGGCTTCGATAAAGCAGAAATATCAACTGTATTGAAACCGGCAGTACGCGTTGAAACTGCTTGAAAATAAGCGGCCATGCC
This sequence comes from Bacillus cereus group sp. BcHK124, assembly GCF_027712065.1. NCBI lineage: Bacteria > Bacillati > Bacillota > Bacilli > Caryophanales > Bacillaceae > Bacillus > Bacillus cereus group sp. BcHK124. The sequence continues at coordinate 64,642 of NZ_JAQFPJ010000016.1, read as the reverse complement.
TTCTTCAAATGGGGTAAAGCCTCTCATAGAAAGAGAATTGTGAAACTCGAATATAAAAATAAAAACAGTCGCAATAATATTGACGATTAGAGTAGAAGAGAGCATAAGTTTTGAGTGTAATGTAAGGTTTTTAAAATTTTTCTTTCTTTTTATATCTACGATTACTGTAAAACCAATCCCACCTAAAATAATGAGGGAGGAAATGACGAGATTGACAAGAATGCTGTGAGAGTGGGACATTAAATTATCGCTCCAAACAGAAAAACCTGCATTGTTAAAAGCAGAGATGGAATGAAAAAAGCTATAATAGATCCCCTTAGCAATCCCATATTTCGGAACCCATTCAAAAGAGAGAATGAAAGTAGCGATACATTCGACTGTAAAAGAGAATAAAAATAATGCTTTGGCCAGACGAATGACACCGCCTATATTCGTTTGATTTAATGCTTGTTGCAGTAAAATTCGGTTTTGAAGGCCAATTTTTCTGCCGAGCATAATCGCAATTAAAACGGCAAAGCTCATAATGCCAAGTCCGCCCACTTGTATAAGTGTTAAAATGACACATTGGCCAAATAAGGTAAATACTTTCCCTGTGTCCACAACACCAAGCCCTGTAACCGTACAAGCAGAAACGGTTGTAAATAAAGCATCGAGCCATGAAATAGACGTCGTTGTAGCAATTGGCAATTTTAATAAGCATGTACCGATAATTGATAACATAATAAAAGACAAAGTAAGAACACGGGGAGGACTCATGTGAATGTTAATCCGTTTCATGTTACATATCGTTCCTTTCAGTTTGCTTTTACTAGTATGTGAAAAAGCACCATTATGTATGTTAAAAATAGAAAGAGGCAGAGAATATCTGCCTCTAAGCCATATGTTATATTGTTATCCACGTAATTGTTGTTGAGCTAAAGAAACAAGACGTTTTGTTACTTCACCGCCAACTGATCCGTTAGAACGAGATGCTGTATTAGACCCTAAGCTTACGCCGAATTCTTGTGCAATTTCATATTTAAATTGATCAAGTGCTTGTTCAGCACCTGGAACTAGTAATTTGTTTGTTTTTGCCATGATGATACACATCCTTATGAGTAATCCAGTTCAGCTAAGTATATATCTGAACTGGTACCGTTATTTTATGTGGAACCGGCGTGCTCATACGCGGAAGTAATCGGTGTGATTAGAAGTTATTGGATAGAAAAAAGAGTAGCAAAAATTGCTACTCTTTTTTTAGTATTGTCGCTGTACCTTCCACGACAATATCATCCGATTGATTATATATATTTGTTTGCAACGTAATGATTTTTTTATCGTCACGTTTTTTGATGACCTCTGCCACAACGCGAAGTGTATCGCCGATTTTGACAGGAGCGCGGAATGAAACGTTTTGAGATAAATAAATCGTATTTTTACCCGGGAGTTTCGTTCCAAGGATGGTAGAAATAAAACTTGAAACGAGCATACCATGAGCAATACGTTCTTTAAACATTGTCGTTTTTGCAAAAGAGTCTAAAATATGAATAGGATTCACATCTCCAGTCAATTTTGCAAAATTGATAACGTCCTCATCCGTAATCGTTTTTGTAAGTGATGCTTGATCACCGACTTGAATCTCATCATAACGAAGCTCCGGGACGGTTTGTGCTTCTTGAAATGGATTCATTTTGTCCTCCTTCTTTTCCATATCGAAAAATGCTAGCCATCTTGATGTAGTAGGAGGAAGAAAGAGTTTTGTTTGTGCTGCAGTTAGCTCCCACATTTTTCTTACTTGATGGAAGTAAATAGATTTTTTGAGTTTTCCTCGAACTTTTTTGCGAGTTCCAACTGTTTTGTCTTGAAATCTTCCAAAAAACCTTCTAACTGTTTTTGAGCCTCTTCACGTTGTAATTGCTGCTGTTCAATAAATTGCTTCGTTGTTTCTTCAAATTGACCGCTTGTTTGAGTAAGGATAGACAAAGATGTTTTTGTAGGAGAAACAGTTAGCTGTTGCATATGAGCAGAAAGTTCTTTCCACTTGTCTTGCCACTCGTTAATTTGATCATTTAAGGAGTTTCCAGTCAATTGCTTCACATAATCTGTATATTGATTATTGAATTGAGTAGTAAATTGTTGCAGTTCTTTTTCCAGTTCATCTACTCCTGATGTTAATTTATGCAAAGCGTCTTGTTGTTGTTTTAATGTTTCTAAAGTAAGTTGCTCTAATTGTTTCCCAGCTGAAGAGAAAAGGGAAAGAGATTGAGACCAGTTTTTCCAAAATGCATCGACCAATTCGTATGGTTTAGTTTCCATTGTTTGACCCCCAAATGTTTTTTTGCATATTGTGAACGCAGATTACTCTGCTGTACCACCAGGTGAAGATGAAGAATCCTTTTCATCCTTTTCTGGAGAAGTGGCAAATGGAAAGAATGCGTTCGTATATAACGTGAAAAACGTTCGCAGCATATTTTGGTAATGCTCAAAAGAAGTTGCACATGTTGCTAAATATTTCTCTCCATATTCAGTTAAAGAATAAATTCTTTTTGCTGGCCCTCCTTCGCTTGTATCCCAAGTAGAAGAAATGAGGTTTTCTTTTTCTAATTTGCGTAGTGTTCTATAGACATTACCTTGGTCAACAGAAGAAAAGCCGATATCCATTAGCATTTGAATAAGTTTGTAACCATGAAGACTCCAGTCTTTTAGACATAGAAGTAAGAAGGGAACTAAGAAGTTTTTTGGCATGGAGTTTGGTTGTTTTGCTTGGTTGTTCTCCAAACTTTCGCGTTGTTCTGGTTCATTATGTAGCATGATTGTGCATCACCTCATGAATCAGTTAGATGGAATTTTTTGCTTATAAGTGCAATTTACACCTATCTGTTTTTAAAGTCAATACATTTGTTAGAAAATAGAAAAAAATAAAATATAGACTTGAAGTTTTATTCAGAATATTAGAAAATAATGAATAGGTTGAATTGTTTCAAAAACGAAAAAGGGAGTGTAGGTAAAGTGATTGATCAAAAATTCGATCCACTACAAGCATGGAAAAATGCTTATGAACAAACCGAAACATTTTGGGGAAAAGCGCTCAATGAAACAATTAAAACAGAAGAATATTCTGCTTGGATGGGCAGCGTTCTAGATTTGAATTTGTTTTATCAAAAAGCATTAAATGATACGACAAAAAATTATTTAGAGCAGGTGAATATGCCTACGAAAGAGGATATCGCTAGAGTGGCTACGCTTGTTATTAACTTAGAAAATAAAGTGGATAACATTGAGGAGTTTCTAGAAGATAAGGTAGAGTCAGTAGGACAAGCTCCTACATTAAAGCGCGATGTTACGAAAGTAAAACAAGATATTCGCACATTAGAAACGAAAGTTGATCAAATTTTAGAATTGCTAGAAAAGCAAAACGCAGTACTAGCAAAACTACAAGAACCTGTAAAAGAAGAAGTAAAACCTACGAATAAGCCAGAAAATAAAAAGTGATAATAGCGCTTGTTTATAACATATGAAAGAGAAAGGGAGAATCTCTTTTCTATGTATAAACAGCGAAACATAATTATATAGGGACTCCATAGTATGAGTACCAAAATGATTCATAATAGTCGTTCACAAATTCATTTAAGGGGGAAAAGAAATGGTTCAATTAAATGGCAAAGTAGCAATCGTAACAGGTGGGGCAAAAGGAATTGGAAAAGCGATCACAGTAGCGTTAGCACAAGAGGGCGCAAAAGTTGTTATTAACTATAACAGCAGTAAAGAGGCAGCTGAAAACTTAGTAAATGAACTAGGAAAAGAAGGACATGACGTTTATGCAGTTCAAGCAGATGTTTCTAAAGTAGAAGACGCAAACCGACTTGTGGAAGAAGCAGTGAATCATTTTGGTAAAGTTGATATTCTTGTTAATAATGCTGGTATTACAAGAGATCGTACATTCAAAAAGTTAAATCGTGAAGATTGGGAACGCGTAATTGACGTGAACTTAAGCAGTGTGTTTAATACGACAAGCGCGGTACTTCCATACATAACGGAAGCGGAAGAAGGTAGAATTATTAGCATTTCTTCTATTATTGGTCAAGCGGGTGGATTTGGACAAACAAACTACTCAGCAGCGAAAGCAGGTATGCTAGGATTTACAAAATCATTAGCATTAGAGCTTGCAAAAACAAATGTAACTGTAAACGCTATTTGCCCAGGATTTATTGATACTGAAATGGTAGCAGAAGTGCCAGAAGAAGTACGTCAAAAAATCGTCGCTAAAATCCCGAAAAAACGTTTTGGTCAAGCTGATGAAATTGCAAAAGGTGTAGTATACCTATGCCGTGACGGTGCTTATATCACAGGTCAGCAATTAAACATTAACGGCGGATTATATATGTAATGAAGTAAGAAAAAAGTGCATATCCATAGCAGGAATGCACTTCTTTTTTTTAGAAGGAAATTGACCAAAAAGGAGATAGAAAAATGACTACATTCGCAACAGAATGGGAAAAGCAATTAGAGCTATACCCAGAAGAGTACCGAAAAGCATATCGCCGAGTGAAAAGGGCGAGTGAAATTTTATTACGTGAACCAGAGCCACAAGTAGGATTAACGCCGAAAGAGGTTATTTGGACGAAGAATAAGACGAAGCTTTATCGCTACATTCCAAAACAAGAAAAAACACAAAGAGTTCCAATTCTATTAATATATGCTCTTATTAATAAACCATATATTATGGATTTAACTCCTGGAAATAGTTTAGTGGAATATCTAGTGGACCGTGGTTTTGATGTGTATATGCTTGATTGGGGCACATTTGGTTTAGAAGATAGTCATTTGAAATTTGATGATTTTGTGTTTGATTATATTGCAAAAGCAGTGAAAAAAGTAATGCGAACTGCAAAATCGGACGAGATTTCTTTACTTGGTTATTGCATGGGGGGAACGCTAACTTCTATTTATGCGGCACTTCATCCACATATGCCAATTCGTAACCTAATCTTTATGACAAGTCCTTTTGATTTCTCTGAAACAGGATTATATGGTCCTTTATTAGATGAGAAATACTTCAATCTAGATAAAGCGGTTGATACATTTGGAAATATTCCGCCAGAAATGATTGATTTCGGAAACAAAATGTTAAAACCAATTACGAACTTTGTTGGTCCATATGTTGCTTTAGTAGATCGTTCAGAGAATGAGCGCTTCGTTGAAAGCTGGAGGTTAGTTCAAAAGTGGGTTGGCGATGGCATTCCGTTCCCAGGTGAATCATACAGACAGTGGATTCGTGATTTTTATCAAAACAATAAATTGGTTAAGGGTGAACTCGTTATTCGCGGACAAAAGGTAGACCTTGCAAATATTAAGGCGAATGTCTTAAATATTTCAGGGAAACGTGATCATATCGCCCTGCCATGCCAAGTAGAAGCGTTGCTAGATCATATTTCTAGCACAGATAAACAATATGTATGTTTACCAACGGGACATATGTCGATTGTTTACGGTGGAACAGCGGTAAAACAAACGTATCCGACGATTGGAGATTGGCTTGACGAGCGCTCTAAGTAAAAATAAAAAGATCCAACTAGCATATGTTAGTTGGATTTTTTTATGTAAAATAACAAAACATAGGAAGGAGAAATTTATATTTTAGGAGTATAATTATGAAGCTTATGATTGGTAAGTTGTTTTGGGATACAAGAGCTTCTATGCCTTGTTATCCATCGTTAGAAAATGATATGATATGTGATGTGCTTGTAGTTGGAAGTGGCGAAGCAGGTGCTCAAATAGCGTATTCGTTAGCGAAAATGGGAATGCGCGTTACACTTATTGAAAAAAATATGATTTCATGTGGTAGCACAGTTGCTAATACAGGGTTATTACAATTTCTTCATGATAAATCGTTAACCTCACTTATCCATACATTTGGCGAAGAAAAAGGGGTGCGAGCATATAAGCTTTGTTACGAAGCGTTACGAACAATGGAGAAAGTTGTACCGACTCTCGATATTGATCCCCAGTTTATTCCGCGAAGTAGTTTATATTATGCAAGTAAAAGTGAAGATGTCTCATTTTTACAAGAAGAATACAAAACGTTACAGAATTATGAGTTTCCAGTTGAGTATTTTACAGCATCTGATATTAAGGAACGGTATCCTTTTACAAGACAAGCGGCATTATATACACATGGTGATGCTGAGGTAAATCCGTATTTATTAGCGCATAGCCTTTTGCATAAAGCAAATCAAATGGGTGCTACTATATATGAATATACAGAGGCCATACATATAAAAAAACGTCAAAATGATTTAATTTGTTATACGAAAACAGGAAATCAAATTGTAGCAAAGAATATTATTATAGCGACGGGTTATGAAGCACTTTTCGGAAAGAAAGAAAAAAATACAACAGTGGAAACATCATATGCAGTTGTGACAAATAAGGTAGATTCATTTGAAGGCTGGTATGAGCAATCATTAATTTGGGAAACAGCAAGGCCTTATTTATATTTTAGGACGTATGAAAATCGTATTATTGTAGGTGGATTGGATGAAGTAATGAAAATTCAAACAATCGGTGATACGAAATTATTGCATAAGCGTGACGTCCTTATTAACATTATAAAAGAGATGTTCCCGCAGTATAAAGATATACAGGCGGAGTATTATTGGGCGGCGGCATTTGGCGGTAGTCACGATGGTCTCCCTATTTTAAAAGAAGATAATAAGATACATAATTTATTTTATGCATTGCCATATGGAGGTAACGGAACTGTGTATGGAATGGTATTTGCTAAAATATTTGAGCAGTTATTTACAAATAAAGAAAGTGAAGATTTTTCTTTATTTAATCGATAGAAAAAAAGGTAGCGAAGTGATGGAATGAGAGATATAAAAAAGTTTTTACAAAAATTGCGTCCTGTACAACTCATTGTTTTGTTTTATTTATTAGCAGTAGTTGTATCGGTAATATTACTTAGTTTACCGTTTGTTACAAAGGCTGATGTGAAATGGACATTTATCGATGCCCTCTTTACATCTGTTAGTGCGGTAAGTGTTACGGGACTGTCTGTTGTTACGATTTCAGATACATTTACTACGGCAGGAATTATTATTTTAGCCCTTATTTTACAATTGGGCGGCTTAGGAATTATGGCGCTAGGTACATTCGTTTGGATTATAACAGGAAAAAAGATTGGTTTGCAGAGAAGAAGACTGATTATGGCAGACCATAACCAAGGGAATTTATCAGGTCTTGTAGAATTGATGCGTTCTATTTTAATTGTAATTATTTCAATAGAGCTTATTGGAGCAATATTATTAGGTACAAGATTCTTACTTTACTTTCCAACTTGGCAAGAAGCTTATTTTCACGGTTTTTTTGCAGCTGTTAGTGCAACTACGAACGGCGGATTTGATTTAACAGGACAATCGCTAATTCCGTATAAAAAAGATTACATTGTTCAAATGATTCATATGTTACTTATTATTTTAGGAGCAATCGGCTTCCCTGTATTAATGGAAGTGAAACAATTCCTTAGTAAAAGGAGACAGCAACTATTTCGTTTTTCGTTATTTACAAAATTGACGACAACAACATTTTTTGCGCTCGTGGTCGTTGGAACGATTATGATTTTTTTACTAGAACGAAATCATTTTTTAGCAGGAAAGTCATGGCATGAAACAGTTTTCTATACACTATTCCAATCTGTGACGACGCGAAGTGGGGGACTTGCTACAATGGATATACTTGAATTGTCACAACCGACGCTTTTATTTATGAGTATATTAATGTTTATAGGAGCATCTCCAAGTTCGGTTGGGGGCGGGATACGTACAACAACATTTGCTGTTAGTATATTGTCACTATACACTTTTGCAAGAGGCGGGAGAACGGTTAGAGTCTTCAAACGTCAGCTACATGAAGAGGACGTGCTGAAAGCATCTGTCGTTATGACAATGGGGATTTTATTATGTGCCACAGCACTATTTATTTTATCTATTACGGAAAATGTACCGCTTATGAGTTTAATTGTTGAAGTCTGTTCTGCTTTCGGGACGACAGGACTATCGACAGGTATTACGCCAGATTTAACAACTGTTGGTAAACTTGTACTCATTGTACTTATGTTTATCGGGCGTGTAGGTATTTTAACATTTATACTAGCTAGTGGTGGAAGAGAACAGCCACCTCGCTATAAATACCCGAAAGAGAGAATTATTATTGGATAGTATGAAACCATTCTACCTATGTTAGGTAGAATGGTTTTTTAGTCGTTAATGCCAAATTGCGGATGCATAAAAGTATCCTTCTTATTATCTCCTTCTTTTTTTAGTAACTCTTGATTTTCTTCTGAAATCCACCCAATATCATTTGTAGGATGGATCCATTCTTCTCCAGCCATAATGGCAGGGTCTACATCATCACTCCAATTGTGAAGTGGACTGTTCTCGGAATCATATTTACTATCTCCGATTACGACGTCATATTGATTTATGAAAGGTTGTTGCATCTTCTTTCCTGTTCCTTTAAAAGATGGGAAATTCATTTGATGCGGGAGCGTTTCATCTAAAATGGGTGACTGGATTTTATCTTTCTTCTTCAAAATAAGAGCTCCTTTTTATTATGATTTCTTCATATGTAGTATTTCCATCTAGCAGTTCTTATGTACTTGTTAACACTTGCCAGTAATAATTATTTTAGCTTGCTTCAAACTAGAGTAGAAAGTGAATTTTTGAGAGCAGGTGAATGTATTGGTAAAAAGAAAAGTGAAACAAAATGCGGCAATCAACAATAATAAAACTCCGAAAGAAAGCTTACCAGATGCAGAATTTGCATTAGAGTATGAAGGAGAAAATAGCGCGAAGTATGCAAATCGTAATTCAAAAAAAGGTAAACAAAAGTGAGGCGTTTTTTACAAACGCCTCACTTTTTTGTGGGATTATAAAGGTTTTTTTAATTATTTGTAAATTTAGTGTTCATTATTAGCAGAAAAATGCGAAAAAACATAGAAGTAGCAACGTATTACACAAAAACAAACAACAAACAAAAGATTAATGTTGGTTTAATACTGCTTTTACACTAGTTGTTTATATTTGAGTTGTACATAAGATTTGTAAAAGGAGAGAGAGACAGTGAAAAAAACAATCTTTAAAGCTGTAGCAACTGGAATGGTATTTTCGTTATTAATGGGGTGTGGTGCAAAGAAAGAAGAAAGTGCTGGGGCAAAAGTAAAAGATGATAAATTATCTGGATCATTAACTGTTTACACAGCAATTGAAGAAGAACTTGTACCAATTTATCTTGATTCTTTTAAAAAGAAATATCCAGATGTGAAGCTGAATATTGTTCGTGATTCAACTGGAGTTATTACAGCGAAATTGCTAGCTGAAGGAAAAAATACACAAGCAGATGTTGTATGGGGAACTGCAGCTTCAAGTCTATTAGCTTTAGATAAAAAAGATATGTTAAAAGGATACTCTCCAAAAGGAGCGGATCGCGTTTTACCGCAATTTAAAGATGATAAACAACCAGAAAAATGGGTAGGAAATACTGCATTTATGACGGGGATTGCTATAAATAAAGAAGAATTAAAGAAGAAAAATTTACCGATGCCAGAATCATACGAAGACTTAACGAAACCAGAGTATAAAGGAACGCTTGTTATGCCACATCCAGCATCTTCTGGAACAGGATTTTTAACAGTTTCTGCATGGTTACAAATTATGGGTGAAGATAAAGGCTGGGATTACATGAAGAAACTTCATGATAATATGGCAACTTATACTCATTCAGGTTCAAAACCAGCGAAATTAGCGGGTGCGGGTGAATATCCAGTTGGTGTATCGATGGTTTATAGTGCTTTGAAAGAGAAACAAAAAGGTGCACCAGTTGAAGTTGTATTGCCAAAAGAAGGATTAGGTTGGGAAGTAGAAGCGAACGCACTTATTAAAAAAGATAATGCAAAAAATGAAAAATTAGCGCAAGCATTTTTAGATTGGGCAATTACTGATGATGTAATGAAGTTATACTTCGAGAAAAATGGATTTGCGACAATTAAAAATGATTATAAACTTCCAGACGGATTCCCTAAAGATGTGACGGAAAAGTTATACAAAAAGAACGACTTTAAGTGGGCAGCAGAAAATCGCGACAAAATTTTAGAAAAATGGGAAAAAGAGTTTGGCCAAAAAGCAGAACCGAAAAAGTAAGTGAGTGGGAGAGAGAAAAAATGAGCGAATATTTATCAATTCAACACATTCAAAAACAGTTTGATGCATTTACAGCGTTAAAAGATATTTCTTTTACTGTGAAAAAAAATGAGTTTGTATGTTTATTAGGCCCAAGTGGTTGTGGGAAAACAACATTGCTTCGAATTTTAGCAGGGCTAGAAGAGGCGACAACAGGTAGTATAGCTGTGAATGGAAAAGATATTACAGCATTACCTCCTGGAAAGAGGAATTTCGGAATGGTGTTTCAATCCTATGCGTTATTTCCGAATTTAACAGCACTTGAAAACATTGAATACGGCTTAAAGACAAAAAAGTATGGAAAAGCAGAAGTAAAAGAGAAGGCGCTATCGGCGTTAGAACTAGTTGATTTACTGAATGTAAAAGATAAATATCCTGCTCAAATGTCTGGTGGACAACAGCAGCGAGTAGCACTTGCACGTGCACTCGCTCTGTCTCCGGATATTTTGTTACTCGATGAGCCGTTATCTGCTTTAGATGCAAAAGTACGTGAAAAGTTACGTAGAGAAATGCGTGATTTGCAAGAAAAAGTAGGAGTGACAACTATTATGGTCACGCATGATCAAGAAGAGGCATTAACGATGGCTGATAAAATTGTTGTAATGAATCATGCGGAAATTATGCAGATTGGCACACCAGAGGAGATTTACCAAAGGCCAGCCAATCCATTTGTGGCAGATTTTATTGGTTCTATTAATTTCTTTTCGAAAAATAACGAAGAACATGCAATTCGTCCGGAACATGTAACAGTCGTACAAAATAATGGTATGAAAACAATTGTAGAAAGCATGGAGTTTCGCGGATCTGTATACCGGACAGAAGTGCGCGTTATAGATGAGGAAACGCATCTATATAATGAGAAAATCGTTGTAGATATATTGGCATCAGAAGTAGAAAAAACAGCTATTAGGAAAGGAAAGCCGATTCAAATCTCTTTCTCAGAAAATCATATGTTGTCATATGGAAAGAAGGTTGTTGTATAGATGGAGATGTTAGAAAATTTAAAGGTAGAAAGTACGAAAAAAAAGATTAAGAGACGTATCGGTAAAGAAGAATGGATACAAAGACTATTAATTATTGGTATGATTCTTGCCTTTTTGATTATGCTTGTATTGCCACTATTACAATTGTTTACACAAGCGTTTTATGATAAAGATGGAGCTTTCATTGGTGTTGCGAATTTCAGTAAATATTTCACAACCCCAACATTAGTTCAATCATTACAAAATACGATATGGATTTCGGGCGCGACAACAATTATTGCAGTGACACTTGCTTTCGCTTACGCCTATGCGATCGCTCGTACGAATGTATTTGGAAAGCGTGTATTTCAATATGTCGCATTGTTACCGTTATTCGCACCAACGATGATGCATGGTATCGCACTTACATATTTATTTGGTAATCAAGGATTAGTAACGAAAGGGATGTTTGGTTTATTTGAAGGCATACAAATCCCTTTATATGGACCAGTAGGAATTGTAATGGCTGAAGTCATGTATACATTTCCGCAAGCATTTCTTATATTATTAATTGCTTTCCAAGGTTCTGATTATCGTTTATACGAAGCTTCTAATATGTTGGGAGCGAGTAAAACAAAGCAATTTCTCACTGTTACTTTACCTAGTGTAAAGTATGGATTAATTAGTGCGATGTTTGTTGTGTTTACACTTAGTTTTACTGATTTTGGTGCACCAAAAATTGTTGGTGGGCAATATAATGTACTTGCTACTGATGTATACAAACAAGTAATTGGACAACAAAATATGCCGATGGGTGCAACTGTCGGAATGATTTTATTAATCCCAGCTATATTTGCGTTTGCAGTTGATCGTATTACGCAAAGAAAGCAGGCAAATTTCTTATCTTCAAAAGCAGTGCCATATAGAATAACGGCTAATAAGAAAAGAGATGTAGCCTCGTTCATATACTGTAGTGTGATTACATTTATGATTATTCTTTTATTTGTGGCAGTTGGTATTGCGGCAAGTGTGAAAGTATGGCCATATAATATGAGTTTTACATTTGAACATTTTAATTTTTCGAGTTTAACAGGAGATGGACTTGAAGCATTTAAAAATAGTGTAGTTGTATCAGCGGTAACAGCAGTTATTGGGGCAATTTTAACATTTATGTTCGCATATGCGATTGAAAAAATAAATCAGCTAAAGTTTTTCCGAAAAACAGGCTATTTTTTCTCAATTGTACCTTTAGCAATCCCAGGTCTAGTACTTGGATTGGGATACGTCTTTTTCTTTAGTCAACCAACGATTCAAATACTTGGATTATCAGTAACGAATCCGTTTCATTCTTTATACGGAACAATCGCTGTGTTAGTACTAGTCAATATCATTCATTTTTATTCTGTAACATTCGTTACGGCAACGACTGCTTTAAAGAAATTAGACCGAGAGTTTGAGCTTGTTTCGCAGTCGATGGGCATTCCGTTTTATAAAACATTCTTTAGAGTAACGTTACCCATGTGCTTACCAGCAATTTTAGAAATGGTCATGTACTATTTCGTAAATTCGATGGTAACTGTGTCAGCGGTTGTATTCTTATACGCAGCTGATTTTAAACTAGCGGCCGTATCAATCGTAAATATGGATGATGCAGGAAATGTAGCGCCAGCAGCTGCAATGAGTGTACTTATTGTTGTTACAAATATTGTAGTAAGAGTTGTATATGAATGGGGAACGAAAGCACTTCGTAACCGAACTTCACAATGGCAAAAAAGATAAAGTGAAACTTTAATCAGTGGGGGGGGTTCCTCCCCCACTGATTATTAGTTGAACCAATCGGGCGTTTACGGGCAGTTGATCTCCCACTTAACTTTTTTGCTCCAGCCGAATTTTGAGGGGGAAATCTTACTGCCCGTTAACGCGGGATAAATAAGAAGGGTGATGGATTGTATGAAAATAGAAGCAGTTATTTTTGATTGGGCAGGTACGACAGTTGATTACGGATGTTTTGCACCACTGGAAGTATTTATGGAGATTTTCCATAAACGCGGTGTGGTAATTACAGCAGAAGAAGCCCGTAAACCAATGGGATTATTAAAAATTGATCATGTAAGGGCGCTAACAGAAATGCCTCGTATTGCGAGTGAGTGGAATCGCGTTTTTGGACAATTACCAACAGAAACAGACATTCAGGAGATGTATGAAGAATTTGAAGAGATTCTCTTCACTATTTTACCGCGCTATGCGTCGCCAATTCATGGAGTAAAGGAAGTGATTGCTTCTTTGCGTGAAAGAGGAATTAAAATTGGTTCAACGACTGGTTATACGAGAGAGATGATGGACATTGTAGCAAAAGAAGCAGCGCTACAAGGATATAAACCTGATTTTCTTGTAACACCAGATGATGTTCCTGCTGGGCGTCCATATCCGTGGATGTGCTATAAAAATGCGATGGAACTTGGTGTATACCCGATGAATCATATGATAAAAATTGGAGACACGGTATCAGATATGAAAGAGGGAAGAAATGCTGGTATGTGGACAGTTGGTGTAATTCTTGGTAGTAGCGAACTCGGCTTAAGTGAAGAGGAAGTGGAGAATATGGATCCAGTAGAGCTTCGTGAAAAAATAGAAGTAGTTCGTAATCGCTTTGTTGAAAATGGAGCGCACTTTACGATTGAAACGATGCAAGAACTTGAAACCGTAATGGAACATATTGAGAAACAACAACTTATTATTTCATAAAAGGGGAAGAGGATCATGACTGAAAATCACTACTTATTATTAACGCCAGGACCATTAACGACAACAAAAACAGTAAAAGAAGTTATGCTATACGATTGGTGTACGTGGGATGTTGAATATAACACGATGGTGCAAGATGTAAGAGCTAAACTTGTATCGTTAGCAACGAAGGAAGAAGAGAAATATACGACTGTTCTTATGCAAGGAAGCGGTACGTTTTCAGTTGAAGCAGTAATTGGTTCTGTTATTCCTAAAAATGGAAAGGTGCTTGTTTGTACAAATGGTGCGTACGGTAAGCGAATTGTACAAATGGCAGAGATGTTACATATAGATGTGGTGGTAAGTCAAACAGAAGAGTGGGAGCCTACTAATGTTGTAGAAGTAGAAAAGATATTACAACAAGATAAAGAGATTACACATATTGCAATTGTCCATTGTGAAACAACGACAGGTATTATTAATCCAATTGTAGACGTATGTAAATTAGGGAAGCAATACGGAAAAGTAACACTAGTTGATGCAATGAGTAGTTTTGGTGGTATTGAAATAGATATCGCTGAGTTGCAAATTGACTTTCTAATTAGTAGTGCGAATAAATGTATTCAAGGGGTTCCAGGGTTCGGATTTGTTATTGCAAAGCGCGATGAATTGTTGAAATGTAAAGGGCAGGCACGTTCATTATCTTTAGATTTATACGATCAATGGGAAACGATGGAAAATCAAAATGGAAAATGGCGTTTTACATCACCTACACATGTTGTACACGCTTTTTATCAAGCACTACTTGAATTAGAAAAAGAGGGCGGAGTAAAAGCACGTTACAATCGATATGATAACAATCAAAAAGTATTAGTGAATCGAATGAGAGAAATCGGATTTAAGCCACTAGTAGATGAAAAATATCAATCACCTATTATTACATCTTTCATTTATCCAGAAGAATGGTTTGATTTTGAGCAATTATACAATGAATTAAAGCGTGATGGATTTGTTATATATCCAGGTAAAATTTCAAAGGTAGATACATTCCGCATTGGAAATATCGGTGATGTACATGAGGCAGATATTCATCGCTTAGTTGATAGTATCGCTAAAGGAGTTGTTATAGGTTGAAAGTATTTTGCTTAGGTGGAGCAGGTAAAATTTGTCGTGAAGCAATTTTAGATTTAGTGCAATTTTCATCTTTTGAGACGATTACAGTAGCAGATTTTAACGAAGAAGAGGGGCTTAAAGTAGTAGAATGGCTCAACGATCCTCGCGTTGATTTTGTGAAAGTAGATGTAACGAATCATGAGGATACGGTTGCAAAAATGAAGGGCTATGACATTGTAATGGATGGTACAACAATTAAGTTAAATGGATTATCTACTCGATGTATTGCAGAAGCAGGTTGTCACGGTGTGAATTTAAATGGATTTGGTGAAGAAAATGATTCGCATTCTATATTTGTTCAAAACGGAAAAACATGTTTACCTGGGTTTGGTATGACGCCAGGTGTAACGCAAATGATGGCGATGTATGCGGCAAATCAGTTACATGCTGTAGAGTCAGTTCGTGTAAGTCATGGTTCGTATCGTTCCATTGCTTTTTCTGCATCCATTACAGAAACAACGACATATGAATATGATCCACATTTGCCATCGCGTACAGTGTATGAAGATGGTGAGTTTAAGCAAGTGCCTCCGTTTGCGCGTCCAAGAGAAATTGAATTACCGGCGCCTTATGGTAAGACAACGCAGTATATCATACCGCATTCTGAAACGATTACGTTAGCAAAAGCATTAGAAAATAAAGGCGTTAAACTAATAGAGACGAGAGGAACTTGGCCAAAGCAAAATATGCAGCTCGTACGTGCATTGTATGATTACGGTATATTGCGTAATGATCCAGTTGAAATAAATGGAAAAGGAATCGGCATAATGGATTGTATTGCGAAGTATTTATTGCAATCGAAAGAAGGACAAGAAACAGAGATTTACGGTTATGCACTTCATGTAGAAGTAATAGGTATGAAAAATAATGAGAAACAAAGACGTGTATTATATCATACACACCCGTTATCTGATGGATCTGTTGTAGGATGGGAAAAATTAAGAGCTTATACGAGAAACGTCGGTATTCCATTTGGGATTGCTACAGAGCTAATCGCAAAAGGGAATGTAAATAAAGTTGGTGTTGTGACACCCGAGGAAGCTTTTGTCAAACCACAAATTATTTTTGATGAACTAAAAAAGCGTGGTATTCATATTCACGAGGAAGTTTTCGTTGAAAAGGAAAGTTATAACTTTGTATAAGTAAGGCAGTGTATGAGGTAGAAATCAATGGGGTGAGGTTATGTCTGTAGTAGGTGAAGAAAGAAAGCGAACCATTCTTGAGAAGGTAGAGTTTAAAGGGAAGGTAAAAGTTTCAGAATTAGCGAGAGAGTTTGCTGTATCAACAGAGACGATTCGTCGTTATTTAGAAGAATTGGATCGTGAAAAGAAGTTGAAGAAAGTGTATGGTGGAGCCGTCCAACTTCCGGGAGCTGGAATAGAGGCACCAATGTTAGAACGAGAGATGCTACATATAGAAGAGAAGAAGCGAATTGGGTATAAAGCAGCAACATTTGTAGAAGATGGAGATGTTATTGCGATTGATGACGGAAGTACACCACTTCAAATGGTACCATATCTTGTACATCGCAAAAATTTAACGATTGTAACAAGTTCATTTCCAGTAGCGACACAATTAATTTCTTCTATTAATAAAAAGATGTTTCACGGTGAAGTTTTATTTATTGGTGGAAAAGTTTCTCCAAAACATTCACGCGTATCAGGATCTATTTCGCAGCAAGTTATCCAGCAATTTCATTTTCATAAAGCATTTGTTTCAATTGATGGATTATTACCTGGTTTTGGAGTTTCTAGTTTTGAATTAGAAAAGGCGAAACTGTCAGAAGCGATGATGAAATTAGCAGAGAAAACATATATTTTATGTGATCATACAAAGGTAGGCGTAAAAGGAAATTACCGAATAGCAGCGTTTTCGCGCATTCAACATGTAATTTGTGATAAGAAAATGCCCTATAGTTTTGAAGAGGAAGTTAAAAGGCATAATATTCAATGGACAATTTGTTAAATACGTAGAACTCCCACCTGATTGTGAGGTGGGAGTTCTACTGCCTGCAAATAGCGGGATAAAAGTTTTGTATTTATGCAAAAAAAGTGGACACATTTTCCCATCTCTTTCATATAATTTACCAATACAAAAAAAGTTGGTCGAAGGAAAGAAGGGGAAGTATGTCAGAACGGATATATAATAAACTTGTCTTGTATGCAAATATTTTGCAAAAAATTGGTGTCATCAATGAGAAGGAAAAAAATGAAATTCTTCATACGATAGGTAAAAAAGCTCTTTGAATAAAGGGCTTTTATATTTTTTACCTTTAAAAATATAAATTTAATGTAATATTCTCGTTGACATCGATAATGATATTCATTATCATTTATTTATGAGTAATTGATAATGTTTATCAATTATAAAGATTATATATGATAGGGGATATTATTTTGAAAAAAAATTATATGAAGGCGCTAGTAGTAGCGACAACATTAGCAATTCCATTTGCTGCATACTCTACTCCAGCGTTAGCAGCAATAAAAATTGAAGCAAACCAATCGGTAGCGGCAGCTAGTGAACGTACATACGATACTGAGATTAAAATATATAAGGATCAAAAAGATGAGCCATCTATGGTTTCTCAATATATAAAAGATCCTAAAGTAACGATTGCGGACGGGAAAAAAATTGTAACTATAACAATGCAAGATAGCGATTATTTTCAATACCTTAGAATAGAGGATAAAAACCAACCTGGCGTATTTCATGATGTAAAAGTTTTGTCAGAAGATAAGAGGAAGAATGGAACGAAAGTAGTTCAATTTGAAATTGGCGAGTTTGAGAAGAAGCACAATATGCAAATGCATATACTTATTCCGGCTATTGGATATGATCACAAATATCAAGTTCAATTTGAAATTAAAGATCCAACTGTAGGTGACAAAGAAACAGAGAAACCAGATGATAAATCTAATTCCGGCAATACGGAGACGGATCATCCAGTTGATAATCAAAATATGATAACAGATAATAAATTAAGAGAACTTGTTAATAAAAAGGTATTTAATAGAAAAGATTTAAATACACCAATCACGAAAGAAGAGTTATTACAAGTAAAGGATTTGTTTTTAAATACGAATGAGATACTGGATTATAGTGCATTAAAATATATGCCAAATTTAAAATCTTTAACAGTTGCGAATGCGAAGATAAAAGATCCATCATTCTTTACGAGCTTAAAACAATTGAAACATTTAGCTTTACGTGGTAATGAATTTTCAGATGTAACACCAATTGTTAAGATGGATAATTTAGATTCTCTTGATTTAAGTAATAATAAAATTACGAACGTTGCACCACTAATTGAAATGAAAAATGTAAAAAGTTTATATTTATCAGGCAACCAAATAGAAGATGTAACAGCATTAGCGAAAATGGAACAACTAGATTACTTGAATTTAGCAAATAATAAAATTACGAATGTTGCGCCATTAAGCGCGTTGAAAAATGTAACATACTTAACTTTAGCAGGTAATCAAATTGAAGATATTAAACCGTTATATTCATTACCTTTAAAAGACTTAGTATTAACACGTAATAAAGTAAAAGACTTATCCGGTATTGAGCAAATGAAGCAATTAGAAGAATTGTGGATCGGGAAAAATGAAATAAAAGATGTTACTCCTCTAAGTAAGATGACACAGTTAAAACAATTACACTTACCTAACAATGAGTTAAAGGATATTACTCCATTATCAAGTCTAGTAAACTTACAAAAGCTTGATTTAGAAGCGAATTATATTTCAGACTTAACACCAGCTAGCAATTTGAAAAAGTTAGTATTCTTAAGTTTTGTTGCAAATGAAATTCGTGATGTTCGACCAGTTATAGAACTAAGTAAAACAGCCTATATCAATGTTCAAAATCAAAAAGTATTTTTAGAGGAAACAGAAGTAAATAAAGAAGTAAAAGTACCTATATACGAGAAAGATGGTAAAATCTCTACAAAAATTCGTTTAAAGAGCGAAGGTGGTACGTATAGTAATGATGCAGTTAAGTGGAGTACACCAGGTGAGAAAGTATATGAATTTGGTGTAAAAGATCCATTTGCGGATACAGGAATCTTCTTCACAGGATCTGTGATTCAAAATGTGGTAGAAAGTAAAGAAGACAATAATTCTAAAGAAGATGAAAAAGTAGAAGTAGTAGAATTTAAAGATGTACCAAAAGGACATTGGTCAGAGGAAGCAATTCATTATTTAGCGAAAGAAAATATTTTCAAGGGATATGGAAATGGACAATTTGGATTTGGGGATCGTATTACTCGTGGACAAGTTGCGTCTTTAGTACAAAGGTATTTGAAATTAGAAAATAAAGTAGAGCAGAAAGAGAGATTTACAGATACGAAAGGACATATGTTTGAGCAAGATATTGCTACAGTTGCGCAAGCTGGAATTATGCAAGGAGATGGTACTGGGGAGTTTCGTCCAGATGGAGTATTAACTCGATACGAAATGTCTGTAGTATTATATAAAGTATTTCAGCTAAAAGAAGATGAAAATAATAAAGTGAACTTTAATGATGTACCAACTGGTCATTGGGCAGAAGAATATGTGAAAGCGTTAGCGGACAATAACATATCAAAAGGTGATGGAAAAGGAAACTTTTTAGGTGATGATTTTGTAACACGTGAACAATATGCACAGTTCTTATATAACGCAATGACGAAATAAAAGATGAGAAAATACGTTATTCTTTGATTGAAAAAGAATAACGTATTTTTTATGTATAAAATGAAATAGTCAATATACAGGAGTATAGACATATGAATAGCCCTTTTTAAAGAAGAGACGTGAAACTATATTGACAAAAAGGCGTTCTCATGTGATAATTCAATTAAATTTTTAGAATAATCAAAAAATACTCCTTTTACATAGAAAGGATTCGAACATTATATGAATATTACGCCGGGGGTGACGAAATGTTATTTTTTCTAAAGAAATGGAATGAATTAAAAGATGTGAAATCTGAACTAGCACTTCGTGATTGGTTTTATGGTACAAAAATTAGCTTATCACTTTGTACGTCAAAAGAGCCGTTAACTTTTTTAGTAAATGTTGAAGGAAGAGATAAAGGGTTATTTTCAGAAGAAGATTTTATTGTTGTAAACTGTATGTGTGAACCAGTATTTGAAAATGAAGAAAAACCAGCTGCGGAATCATTTATGCATGCAGATATTTATAAAAAAAGTAGTGCAGAATGTATTTTACAAGTACAGACTGTAGATAGTCATTTAATATCAGAGTTGTATGGAGAAAAAGGGGAAGTAACATTCGATAAACGTAGCGTGGAACGTGTTTTTGGAAAAGAAGGTATAACAGAAATGACAATTCCCATTGTAGAAGATGAGAAAAAATTCGCTGATTTATTAGAAAATAATGTGCCGAATTTTAGTGAAGGTGGAGGAGTAGTTCTCGTTCATAATTATGGCATGATTGTGTGGGGAAAAACTCCAGAATACGCGAAAAAATGGTTGGAGGGTATAGAATATTTAATGAACTACCATGTAAAATTGTTAATGATAAAAGGCGCAAAGAGTTCTGTTATATGAAATGTTTGTGATTTCGTTACAAATCCACAAATGAATGAAAGCGTTTTAAAAAATAATTTTACTCATAAAATATAGGTCTCCTTATTATATATAGATTACATGTTGACATGTAAGGAGGAACATATTTTGCGAGTTAAATATCATTTTCTGCCAAAACAGCAAGTAACATTTTGCAAAATGAACGATTCAGGTAAGAAGGCTCTGCAAATTATGAATGAAACGGGATTTCGAGCAATCCCTGTATTAGCAGAAGATGAAAAGAAATTCATGGGGATTATTTATAAAGTGGATCTTTTAGAAAAGAAGTGTAATGGTGGATTAGAGGAATTAAGTACGGAACATATGCTAGAAGATTCCGCTGCATTTATTTTTGAAAAGGACTCTTTTTTCAGAGCATTTTATGTTATTCGTCGTTTGCCGTTTTTAGCGGTACTAAATGATTATAATGAATTTGTTGGCATCTTAACTCATTCCAATATATTTGATGTTATTGAGGATTCATTTGGTATGCGGACGGGTGGTTATATATTAACGATTGCAACACAAGATTGTAAGGGAACGATTAAAGAACTTGGGACATTGTTGAAAGCATTTCATATCGGTGGACTATTTACGCTAGATAACGGCGATCAATATATTCGCCGCGTTATTGTCAATATAACAGATGAGTTAAATGAAAAAAGATTAAAGCAATTAATCGAAAAAATAGAGAAAAAAGGATTCAGGGTGAGTCATGTAGATTATATTTAAGATGAAAAGGAAAGGGAGCAATTTGCTATATGCAGATTGCTCTCTTTTTTAGTTTGAGTCATGAATCTTATTTTGAAACAGGAGGCGGAGATAATGCTAAATCGGATAAAAAAATAAAATCTGCATGTTCACGAATTTTAGGAATAGAGGTTTCTATAACACGTGATGTAATTTCACCTGGAGGCCCAACATGTCCGATAGCTACCATAATCGGTTTTTCTTGAAGTTTTTTAATGAGTAATTGGGCTTGTTTTGAAATATGTGCCGCTGTGTACACGTCATCAAAAAATAATTGATTTTCAATAATTGGCACTCCTAATTCTTTCCCGATTTTTGGGACGACACTCTTAGGATTTGTTTTGCTATCTAAATAAAATAAACCGTGTTTTTTACAAGCTGCAAGTATAAGTCGTACAATTCTTTCGTCTGCAGTCACTTTTGATCCCATATGATTATTCATCCCAATTGCATGTGGCACTTCTTGAATCGCTTGTTCGAGTCGATTATTTATTTCTTCGTCGCTTAAATCAGTTGTAATTGCTTTTGGTCCAAGCCATTCTTTTTTACCTTTAATCGGTTCCATTGGCATATGTATAATAACTTCGTGTCCTTTCTTATGAGCCGCTATCGCATCTTCCTTTGTGGAAGGAAGAAAAGGCATAACAGCAACAGTTAGTGGAATAGGAAGTGATAACATTTTATCAGTTCCTTTCATATTATTGCCGAAGTCATCAATGACAATAGCTACTTTATTTGTATGAGCCTTGGCCTCAACAGGAAACAAGAAAGATGGTAAAAACATAGTCAAAATAAGCAATGCAATCGTATATTTGCGCATATAACTATTTCCTTTCTATATTATCAATCACCATTATGGTTTGCGTTTTTATATAAATTAAACAAAAAATGTCGAAGAAAAGTATATGGAAAATAGGGAATCCGCTATTTAATTGGTGTTTGTAAAAAAAGAAGATGAAAAAATTGTCTATTATTGCGAATGTATTTACAAAGATAGAATAATTTGTAATAATTCTCAAAGTGAGGGTAAAGATTTGTAAATTACAGGGAGAAAATGTTAAATTTTCTGATTCTTCAAATTCAAATATGATAAGCAGTTAAAAGTTCAATGGAGAAGTGAAGTAGAGAGCATGGAAGTATAATAAGGGGGATATGAATGTTTACTGTAAAAAGGAAGTACACATTAGAAAAGCTTTCACGTGATATTCATATGAAACGTGAAGAGATGATTCAATTAGGTTTAACGAGTGGGTTAAATAGTACGGAGACGATTCAAGTGAGTCAAGAATTGGACAAGCTTATTTTACAGTACCAGTGTTATAAAGAAAAACAAACACCAAAATGGTTATCAATTATAAAGGTACCTATTTTTCAAATTGGGTATGAAGGGAAATCAAGTAATTTTTGGCGAATGCTTGTGGCTGGTTTTATGAAATAAGTATAATTACCCTTTAGGGATAAGGATAATTATACTATGTGTAACGGAATTTCGATATGAACTGTCGTTCCTTCGTTTTCTATACTGTTAATAAAAATATGCCCGTTGTACATCTCTATAATTCGTTTACATATGACAAGTCCAAGACCTGTTCCAGTATCTTTATTAGTAAAGAACGGATGAAAGAGGTGTTTTTGAATATGTTTTGGAATCCCTTTTCCAGTATCTATAATTTGCAATTGTGCGTGTGTTTCATTGTTTGTTACGAAAATAGTTAGTGTATCGCCAGAAGTCATAGCTTCAATTGCATTTTTTGTAATGTTTAAAACCACTTGTTTCATATGGTCTTTTGAGCACCGGATATGAACAGGGCGGTCTGGCAAATGTAAATGGAATACAATATTATGTAGATTCGCCTCAGATTGAATAATTAATGCTACCTCATTTAGAATGGTTCTTACATCATATGTTTGTTCGATGATTGCAGTTGGCTTTCCAAGAATAAGAAATTCACTTACAATTTCATTAATTCGTTCTATTTCTTGTTCGATGATGGAAAAATAGAACTGATCTTGTTCATCTTTATATTTCTCTTTTAATAGAGCGACGAGCCCTTTAATTCCGGTAAGTGGATTACGGATTTCGTGGGCTGTACTAGCTGCAAAAGTTCCAACTAATTCAATTTTTTGTAGTTCATTTTGTTGTCTTTCCAGTTTTGTTTGTCGTTTTAACAACATATATTGAGCGAGTAAAAATAAAATTGACATTAAAAATAAAGTAGCTATACATTCTATGGCAACCCACTGGTTTAAAGTTTTTTGATGAATAGGTAACGGAGAAACAGAGACCTTCCAATCTAATCTTTGGAGTGGAGTAGTAAGCATATTAGAATGAGCATCACTTGTTTCGTTATTATCATCGTTTAGAAAAACTACATTATACTTATCAGTTACTTCAAAATGGTATTGTGGCTTAATGGCATTTAAAGATGATGAAATGTAGTCAAAGCGTAAACTTGCTAACAATAAGCCTGAGAGCTCCTTCTGTTTATTGAAAATGGGGGAAGCAATCATAATAGCTTGATGGCCAAGAACACGATCTGTAATGACGGATGATACAGTTGTTTTCTTAGTTTGTAATGCGTTTTGAATATATTTACGATCTGAGACATCAACAGGTGGTCGGTCACCTTCCGATGCGATTGTAATGATACCTTCTGGTGTAGCGTAATATAGACCAGAAAAATGTGCATCGTTTCCATCCGTATCATGTACAATTTCTTTCATTCCATTAATATTTCCAGTTTCGGTTCCTACGACCTTTGCGAGCATTTCTAGGGCAGAAATTGCTTCGCCAAGGTGGTGATCTAAATAGTCTCTATATAAAAAGAGAACCGTATGGGCAACTTGTTTATTTTCTTGTTTCATTTTATACGAATGATATGAATAAAATGTAGCACCAATCCCTATTGTTGGTAGGATAACAAGCAATATATATATAACTATGCTGTGGAATTTGAATTTCAAATTTGGTACTCCTTCTTTTTTATTATCATTATATATAAACTATGTTAAAATTGTCATGTTTTTATTCAAGAATCATTCATAATATATTTGGGGAGAGGTAATGAATGAGTGAATACTCATTCGGAATTTATATGAAGTACTATTTTGTTCTTTTTATTACTGAGAATTTAAGTGAAGGGTTGAAAGTTGTATGACATCAAATAATGAACGAGAAGATATTTCTCAATCTTTAAAAGTATTTATTGCATTATCTCGTGTACATCGTTCTGTTATGGATACTACAAATAAGTCTATACAAAGTAACGGTTTAAATCCAACTGAGTTTGCTGTATTAGAACTGCTATATCATAAAGGCGGTCAACCACTTCAGCAAATTGGTGAGCGTATTTTAATAGCTAGTGGCAGCATTACATATGTTGTAGATAAGTTAGAGAAAAAGGGACTAGTAAAGAGAATTCCATGCCCGAATGACCGACGTGTTATTTATGCACAATTAACTGAATCTGGAGAGAACTTTATTTCTTCTATTTTTCCAGGGCATGAGCAAGTTATTCATCAGTCTTTTGAAATGTTAACGAAAGAGGAAAAGGACGAATTACTTGATCTATTAAAAAAGATTGGAAAGTATGAAAAGTAATAATATGTTCCAAAGGAGCTTTGGATAAAGAAATCCAAAGCTTTTTTGTTTACATGTAATGATGGCAGTATATGCCATATTTTGTTGAAGAATAAGAGGAGATTTGGAAGTAAGCATTGAATTATAGTAAGGATGCATATAATGGAGAGGAGGCTCGTTCATGTCATTTAAAGACTATGAATATAAAAGGCCAAATATTGAAGAATTAAAAGAGAAGTTTACAGCTGCTTTAGAGAAGTTTGATAACGCAAAAACTGTAGAGGAACAAAAACAAGTCATTCATTCAATTAACGAAATTCGTAACGATTTTGGTACAATGGGGAATCTTTGTTACATTCGTCATTCTGTTGATACAACAGATGTTTTTTATAAGGAAGAGCAAGATTTCTTTGATGAATTCTCTCCAGTTGTACAAGGATATGGTACAAAGTATTATAATGCGTTAATTCATTCTCCATTCCGTGAAGAATTAGAAGCGTATTATGGGAAGCAATTATTTGCTCTTGCGGAGTGTGATTTAAAAACATATTCTGATGAAGTCGTGAAGGATTTACAATTAGAGAATAAATTGTCTTCACAATATACACAATTATTAGCATCTGCAAAAATTAATTTTGCAGGAGAAGAAAGAACGTTATCACAGCTTATTCCATTTATGCAAGGGAAAGAGAGAAGTGAACGTAAAGCAGCAAGTGAGGCGTATTACGGATTTTTAGCTGAGAATGAAGAAGAGTTAGATCGTATTTATGACGAGCTTGTTAAAGTGAGAACGAAAATCGCCAAATCTTTAGGTTTCAAAAACTTTGTTGAACTTGGATATGCAAGAATGTACCGTACAGATTATAATGCGGAAATGGTAGCGAATTATCGTCAGCAAGTGCTAGATTATATCGTTCCCGTTACAACGGAATTAAGAAAACGTCAACAAGCGCGTATCGGTGTAGAGAAGTTAGCGTACTACGACGAAAACTTTGAATTTCCAACAGGTAACCCAACTCCAAAAGGAGATGCGGATTGGATTGTTAATCATGGAAAAACGATGTATAAAGAGTTATCGGCTGAAACAGATGAATTTTTCAATTTCATGTTAGATAATGATTTATTAGATTTAGTTGCGAAAAAAGGAAAAGCTGGCGGTGGATATTGTACATATATTGAGAATTATAAAGCGCCGTTTATCTTCTCGAATTTTAACGGAACGTCTGGTGATATTGACGTATTAACACATGAAGCAGGCCATGCTTTTCAAGTATATGAAAGTCGTAAATTTGAAATTCCAGAATATAATTGGCCAACATATGAAGCGTGTGAAATTCACTCTATGAGTATGGAATTCTTCACATGGCCATGGATGAAGTTATTCTTTGAAGAAGATGCAGATAAATATTACTTCTCTCACTTAAGTTCAGCACTCCTGTTTTTACCGTATGGTGTATCTGTTGATGAATATCAACATTATGTATATGAAAATCCTGAAGCATCACCAGAAGATCGTAAGATAGCATGGCGTAATATAGAGAAAAAGTATTTACCGCATCGTGATTATGAAGATAATGATTATTTAGAGCGCGGTGGATTCTGGCAACGTCAAGGACATATTTATAGCTCGCCGTTCTACTATATTGACTACACGTTAGCACAAATTTGTGCACTGCAATTTTGGAAACGTGCAAGAGATAATAGACAAGAGGCGTGGGAAGATTATGTGAATCTGTGCCAACAAGGTGGAAGCAAATCATTCTTGGAATTAGTAGAAGTTGCCAATTTGACATCACCATTTGCTGAAGGCTGTGTGAAAAGTGTTATTACAGAAATTGAAGCATGGCTACAAGCAATTGACGACACAAAATTGTAAAAAACATGCGCTTTTTTTCACATGTTTAACATCGACATAACGAGAAAATGATGAGATAATAAAAGAAAATTCAGAATACTTAAGAGGTGTTTCTAATAAGGAGCGCCTCTTTTCACCAACAAAAGGGGGGAAAGAAGTATGCTTCAATCTAATATGGATGTGAGTTTAGAAAGTTTGGTGAACTCATTACAGTCTACCCGAAGCACGCTATTGTCAGAAATTGAAATGTTAAATGATACAGAAGTGAATGTAAAGCCACGTCGTGATAAATGGAGTATTATTCAAATTTTGCATCACTTGCATTTAGTTGAACAATCTGTCACGTCTGCCCTTGTATATGCCTTACAAAAAAATGAAAGAAACACGACTCCATTTAAAGACCTCCAACTTACGCTGGATCGCACACATAAACGAGAAGCTCCTCAGCAGATGAAACCAACAGAAACGCTAATGAAAAAACAGCAAGGAATCCAATTACTAGAACATTCACGACAAGAACTATTACATGCACTTCATAGCGTTATAGATGAAAAAGACCTATTTGAAAATGGGTTAAAGCATCCTGTTTTTAATGATCTGAATTTATATCAGTGGGTTCAATTTCTTGATTTGCATGAACAAAGACATCTTACGCAGTTAAAAGAAGCGAAACACGCAATTTTACAGCGATAATTAGGAAGAAGTGGGAGACCACTTCTTTTTCATATGTGCATAGTTTTACTTCTTATTTTGGAATACTACAGAGAGAAAGAAAAGAAGGAGTTGAAAAGTATGTCCAATAAAAAGAAAGAAGAAGAGCGCGCTTGGAAAGCACGTAAAGAAAATCAAAAACCACATGGAAAAGTGAAAGCTTTTGCTGAATTAGTTGAAGGAACAGAAAAAACGTGATGAGTATTTCATCACGTTTTTTGTATGAGTGGAAAAGTTAATAAGAAAGTTGTACCTGTACCTTTTTCACTTATAATATCAATTTTTCCGTTCATAGCTTGCACAACACTGAATACGACCATCATTCCAAGACCAGTACCTTTTTCTTTTGTTGAATAGAAAGGGGATCCAAGACGTTTTACTTGTTCTTGATCCATACCAACTCCTGTATCTTTTATATATAATTGAATATGCTTATGATCAGGAACTAATGTGAAATAAAGATCACCGCCTTTTGGCATGGCTTCAATGCAGTTTTTTAAAATATTTAACAAACATTGATTTAGTTTTTGTTTTTCTCCCGCGATAAAAAAAGAAGTACTTTGCTTTATATAATGTGTACGCACATTTGTTAAATTAGCAAGCGGTGTAATTAACGATAATGCATGCAGTAATTCTTCTTCTAACTGTAATGTTTGTTCTTTTTCAATACTTGGTTTTGCAAAGGTTAAATAATCTGTAAGAACGTGATTTGCTTGTTCGATTCCGTTGATGGCTATGTCAATATATAATTTTCGCTCTTGCTCAGTGCATGTACCTGACTGCAAAAGTTGTAAAAATCCTTTTGTTGAAGTTAACGGATTGCGAATCTCATGAGAGATGGACGCTGCCATTTCACCAATTAAATGAAATTTTTCAGCATTCATAAGTTCGTTTTGGAGACGAACTTGAGTTTGTAATATGTGTAGTAAATATAAAATAAGAATCGTACCAAGTATCGTACATAATTCATACACAATAATATGTGGTATATAATCAGTCTTATTTGTAACCTTTGAAAGGAAGAAAGGTATCCAACTCAATCCGTATGTGAGACTGTATATAATAGCGAGTATTATTTTTATACGATTAGAAGTTCGATTGAAAAATTTATATGTAAATAGTAGAACAATAAATAGAAGGATAGAACCGATAAGCGATGGGAAAACACCTATTCCTCCTAATAAGAAGCGATATATATTTAATACAACTAATATTGATCCACCAGCAATAGGACCTCCGGTTAATGTACCGACAACTAATACGATATGACGCATATCAAATTGAAATCCATAATTTGTTTTTGCTGCGAAAGTGATACATAGTATAGTAACGAGGCAGCATAATACAATAAATATAGCTGAATTTAATTTAGGAGAGCGTTTCCCTTTTTGATTCCAAAATAAATGGTATACGAGCATTGTAACAAGGATGAATAATATATTTAGAAAGAGATAAATAATAAAGGATTTCAGTGGGATGCCTCCTCTCTTCTTATAGTAAATTAATCATACTATAAAATGAAAGAAATGAAATGAGAAATAGCGGAAAAATCAGAATTTTTTTCTGGTAGTATACAATATGTTACAATAAGCTTTGTCAATGAAAGAAGGAATTCCGTGCAATGCACGGGAGAGGTTCGCGAACTCCCTCTATAAAAAACTATGGAAACAACAATATCTTTAGGTATTGTTTTGTTTTTTTATTGTGACAGTTCAAGAACGTTCTTTCTTCTTATTCGTAGTAGAGAAGGAGAATGAGTGAAATGAAAAAAGAAAAGGCAGTTGTTGTTTTTAGTGGAGGACAAGATAGTACGACATGTTTATTTTGGGCAATAGAGCAGTTTGCAGAAGTAGAGGCTGTAACGTTTAATTACAATCAACGTCATAAGTTAGAAATTGATTGTGCAGCGGAAATTGCAAAAGAGCTAGGAATTAAACATACAGTACTAGATATGAGTCTATTAAATCAACTTGCTCCAAATGCGTTAACGAGAACGGATATGGAGATTACACATGAAGAAGGGGAATTACCATCGACGTTTGTAGATGGACGAAATTTACTATTCTTATCATTTGCTGCTGTATTAGCAAAACAAGTTGGAGCACGTCATATTGTAACGGGTGTATGTGAAACTGATTTTAGTGGTTATCCAGATTGCCGTGACGTGTTTGTGAAATCGTTAAACGTTACTTTAAATTTATCCATGGATTATCCGTTTGTGATTCATACACCACTTATGTGGATTGATAAAGCGGAAACATGGAAATTATCAGATGAACTTGGAGCATTCGAGTTTGTTCGAGAAAAAACATTAACATGTTATAACGGAATCATTGGTGATGGTTGCGGTGAATGTCCAGCATGTCAACTTCGTAAAGCAGGATTAGATACGTACCTACAAGAACGCGAAGGAGCGAGCAACTAATGGATAATTTCTTTGGATTTCGCATCGTAGAAAATTTGCAAAAAATGGACAAGGATATTCAGCGTAAACAGCTCAAATATCATAATAAAAGAGTAATGGTCAGCAAGGAATTTACATTTGATGCAGCACACCATTTACACTGTTATGAAGGGAAATGTAAAAACTTACATGGTCACACATATAAAGTTGTATTTGGGATTAGTGGATATGTAAATGAAATAGGTCTTGCAATTGACTTTGGAGATATAAAAGAAATTTGGAAGAATGAAATAGAAATTTATTTAGATCATCGTTATTTAAACGAAACGTTACCAGCGATGAATACAACTGCTGAAAATATGGTCGTTTGGATTTATGAAAAGATGGCAGAGGCGTTAACAAAAGATAATCGTGCGAACGAATATAAAGGAGCTCGTGTTGAATTTGTTCGTCTATTTGAGACGCCAACTAGTTATGCGGAAGTCAGACGGGAGTGGATGCTCGATGAGTAAAATTCCGGTCTTAGAAATATTTGGTCCGACTATTCAAGGTGAAGGAATGGTTGTAGGACAAAAGACGATGTTTATCCGTACAGCTGGCTGTGATTATAGCTGCGCTTGGTGTGATTCTGCTTTTACGTGGGATGGATCTGCTAAAGATCAAATTAGACAGATGACAGCAGAAGACGTTTGGAATGAGCTTGTAGAAGTTGGCGGCGAAAATTTTTCTCATGTTACGATTTCAGGTGGAAATCCGGCATTGCTGAAAAATATTGAGTTTCTTCTTTCTATATTAAAAGAGAATGGAATGCGAACGGCAATCGAAACGCAAGGGAGTAAATGGCAAGATTGGTTACTTCAAATTGATGAGATAACGATTTCTCCAAAACCACCAAGTTCGACAATGAAAACTGATTTTCAGAAGTTAGATGCTATGATTCAGAAACTATCAGGAAAAGATATTAGTTTAAAGGTAGTAGTATTTGACGATTATGATTTCGAGTATGCAGTTAAGATGCACGAACGTTATCCAGATGTGCCATTTTTCTTACAAGTAGGGAATGATGATACAAAAACTGTGGATGATACGATGTTGATTAAAAAGTTATTAGATAAGTATGAGTGGCTTATTGAAAAAGCGGTTAACCGTAAAGAAATGAATAATGCAAAAGTATTGCCGCAGCTTCATGCGTTAGTATGGGGAAATAAACGCGGAGTATAATGAGAAGGGATGTTTAAAATGGCAGGAAGATTAGATGAAGATTTAAAAGATGTAACATTATTAGGAAATCAAAATACAAAATATTTATTTGAATATAGCCCAGAAATTTTAGAGGTTTTTGATAATAATCATCCAAACCGTGATTATTTTGTAAAATTCAATTGTCCTGAATTTACAAGCTTATGTCCGAAAACAGGCCAACCAGATTTTGCGACAATTTATATTAGCTACATTCCAGAACAAAGAATGGTAGAGAGTAAATCTTTAAAACTATATTTATTTAGTTTCCGCAATCATGGTGACTTCCACGAAGATTGTATGAACGTTATTATGAATGACTTAATTAAATTAATGGATCCACGTTACATCGAGGTATGGGGTAAATTCACACCACGTGGAGGGATTTCAATTGATCCTTACTGTAACTACGGTCGCCCAGGAACGAAGTATGAACAAATGGCTGACTACCGCATGATGAACCATGATTTATATCCAGAAACAATTGATAATCGTTAATATATAATAGAAAGAAAGGATCTGTATAACATACAGATCCTTTCTTTCTATTATATTATGCATTTTGATTAATGACAGTATAGTTTTTATGACTAACAACTGTAAGAGGTTCCATATCTAGTTCTCTAAAATTCTCCATAATTGTTATATCCACAATAACAGAGTTTTGATTTACTTTTTGAACACGGCCTTGCATTCCACCTTTAAATTCAATGATATCTCCAGTTTCTGCGATCTGCATAAGCA
Organism: Bacillus cereus group sp. BcHK124; assembly: GCF_027712065.1. Taxonomy (NCBI): domain Bacteria; kingdom Bacillati; phylum Bacillota; class Bacilli; order Caryophanales; family Bacillaceae; genus Bacillus; species Bacillus cereus group sp. BcHK124. The sequence continues at coordinate 32,708 of NZ_JAQFPJ010000016.1, read as the reverse complement.
ACTCTCCTTGTTACAGTTTTTCCAAAAAAGAATAATTTGGGATTTTTTATTTTCCTTTATTTTGAACTATGTTTCCTGTTTTGTAAATGTTTTCAAAGTAAAAATTCGAAAAATATTCACTTTTTGTAAGAAAATATGAAAGAATCCCATGTTTTTTGAAAAAAAGAAAGGTTTAAATGCGTGCATCTTTATATAGGGGTATAATAAAAATATACAATAACCTACTAAAGTGGGAGAAATTAGAGGCGGCAAAATGATGTTTGAATTTATGGGGAGTGTTATAGCATTAATTTTATTTGTATTTTCTTATACACATTTAAAAAAGATTCGTCATCATGAAACGACTACATATTTTGATGGGATGGATGGTATACATGCTGGGGGCACACATGAGAGTGGCGGGGATATGTAAAGGTGTATAACTTTCTTTTTTTGCGTGGTATGATATGTAAAAATAGTACATAATAGAGTTCGTAAGTGATGAATGGAGAGTGGAAAGAATGAAGATTTCTTTTATTCGTCATGGTCGCTTAGATCGTACTATAGAACCAATGACGGTTACATCCTTTCGTGAATGGATGAAAGGGTATGACTTACATACTATAGCAAAAAAAGCACCTATACCAACGGAAACAAGGGAAGCGGTTGAAGCGGCAAAATTGATTGTAACGAGTGATCAAAAGTGTGCTGTACAGTCAGCAGCTGAATTAATGGATTCTTTATCGTTTATACAAAATCCTCTCTTTAGAGAAGCTACAGTTCCGACGAGCTTTTATGCTCCAAAATGGTTGAAGTGTAAACCTAACGTATGGATGTTTATCGGACGAACATTATGGATACTTGGTTACCATAAAGATGTTGAGTCTTATAAGGAAGTAAGAGAGAGGGCAAGACAAGCGGCTTACTTATTACATCGTTACGCTCTCGTACATGGAAGTATTGCTCTTGTAGGTCATAATTATGTGAATGTAATGATTGGTGCCGAACTGAGAGCGATGGGATGGTCTGGTTCTCCTATTTTGCACAGAGAGCCATGGGGATGTACAACATATACGTTTCATGAGGCGATGAATGGAACTGTATTAAATACGAATTTAACATAAAAGCACACGATTTATATAAATCGTGTGCTTTCTTTTTAAGATATAGAAATTTTGATGTTCAATGGTTTTACGAGATGCGCATAAGGTTCGCCTACAAGCATAACGATTTGATCTTTTTTGTAACCTAGTTTTTCGTATAATGAATAGGCACGTTTGTTTTCTAAATTAACAAGTAATGCGATTTTTTCATGCTTCTTTTCAGTTGCATAAATTTCAGCAGCTTCAATTAATTTAGAACCAATTCCTTTTCCGCCATATGCACTTGAAACGGATAATGTATCAATGTAATATTCATCAAGTTCAGCTTCTTTTTCTAACGTAATCGATTCATCTTTATGTAATTCTCTTAAGTGATGTACAATTGGTGCATCAAGCATTGCTGCTTCACTACCGTGATAAGCGACAATAACTCCAACTGCATCCCCGTCTTGCTCATATACAAAACAGTTTTCATAGCTCAGTCGATTTCTCTCTTTTGAGAACCATGTTTCAAGTCCTAGTAATACTTCTGTCTCAACTGTGCTACCTGTGATTTTTTCAGCAATTTCGTGCAGAGCGTTATACAATAAAGGTGCTACCAGTTTCGCATCTGTCTTTTTTGCTTTCCGAATCATAGTATCCCTCCTAGTTCTATTTATATATTGTAGCATAGTGGTATGGAACTTTGCATAATTGAATGTCGAAATGTTTGATATAGAGAAGTAGCTATGTTAGTATATGATATTTAGTGGACATATAATTAAGAGATATCTTTTGAAAAATAATGAAAATGAAATGAAGGTATAGCATCTGGATAATTTTACAGTTGTTGACCTATAGAATATAAGTTAAAATAAAATATTGCATAGAGGTGAAATACATGGATAAAGAATTAGCAAATACAATTTTGGATCAGCTGAAAAATGGTGAAATAAAGGAGTATGTTGTTACGAAAGATGTATTTTATACGTTCAGAGAAGTTTTAGTAAATCGAGAAGACTTTAAACATTTCATTGGTAACGCACAGCGCGGCGGACAGGTCATTTATACATACTCAGAAACGCCACGTTCGTAACTAGAAGAATATAGGGGAGGAGACTTATGGGCGATTTTAAACAAGGCATATTACCGCATTGGGATTATATGTGGAAAGATAGAGCCGGCAACCGATTTATGGGAATGGTCATATATCCAGAGAAAAGAAAGTGTTCGGCCAAAATGCTTCAGAAAATAAAAAGAGCATATGAAGAGGCTGTAGAAATTAAAATAACTGTACAAGTTCAACGTACGTATCAGTACATAGAAGGAATGATTGTATACTTTGATGAAGAAGCTCCTGTATGTACAATGATTGATAAAGATGAAAATCCACATCATATATTTGTAAAAGATATTTTGCGTATTGAGCACTCTGCATAATCTTTTCATAAATAAGCTGAATTTCCATAATAATAATCTTTTTCTATAATAGTTATCTTTTAGTATGTAACGCGAACCGAAAGTATATGTATAATATTTAATAAAGTAAAATTGATAAATGTAATCGTTTTTTAGAACAGATTATCGTTTCATGTCTGTTCTTTTTTGCGTGATGCTGGAGAAATATATTCCTCCAGCATTTGCCGTTTTATGACAAAATATATTGGTAACTTTTTTAAAAATAAGGTTAAATTCGTTGACAACTTTTTTGAAAAGCACTTTATTGACATGAGTTTTAGAATGTTGTTTCATAGTCATTGTATTGAAAAAAATCGACGGTCTTGTCGAAAAGTAAAAGTTAAAAAAAGAAAGAATTTATACATATATCTTGTGTCTTATTTTGAAACGTAATACAATATATAGAGAAATCAAGAAACAACATACAGAGAGTATAGATTGAAAAGGGAGGGTCGGAAATGTTAGTTGCATATGATTCTATGACAGGAAACGTGAAGCGTTTCATCCACAAATTAAATATGCCGGCCGTTCAAATTGGTGAAGATCTAGTAATAGATGAAGACTTTATTTTAATTACGTATACAACAGGTTTTGGCAATGTACCAGAACGTGTTTTAGAATTTTTAGAGCGCAATAATGAAAAATTAAAAGGCGTATCTGCAAGCGGCAATCGTAACTGGGGAGACATGTTCGGTGCAAGTGCTGACAAAATTTCTGCTAAATATGAAGTGCCTATTGTATCAAAATTTGAGTTATCAGGAACAAATAACGATGTAGAATATTTTAAGGAAAGGGTGCGGGAGATTGCGACACATTGAACTGAATAATGAAATCACGCAAATGCAGGACGGTTTTTATCAGCTTCATAAAGATAAAGAGGCATTAGAAGTCTTTATGGAAGAAGCTAGAGAGAATACCGTTCATTTTAATAGCGTGGCAGAGCGAATGGAGTATATGAAAGAACATGATTACTATTACAACGTTCTGGACGAGTATAACTTGGAGGAAGTAGAAGAGGTATATAACATCGCTTATGGTGAAAACTTCGAGTTCCAATCTTATATGGCAGCATCTAAGTTCTACAAAGATTATGCGTTAAAAACAAATGATCAAAAACAATACTTAGAAAGCTATGAAGATCGTGTAGCAATTGTGTCATTATACTTAGGACGCGGTGATGTTGCGAAGGCAAAACAATTCGCAAGCATGATTGTCAAACAAAACTACCAACCAGCGACACCAACCTTTTTAAATGCGGGAAGAAGCAGAAGAGGAGAAATGGTGTCTTGTTTCTTGTTAGAGATGGATGATAGCTTAAATTCAATTGGCTTTAACATTAATACTGCAATGCAATTATCAAAAATCGGCGGTGGAGTAGCTTTAAACTTATCTAAGCTACGCGCACGCGGTGAGCAAATTAAAGGTATCGACAACGCTGCAAGTGGTGTAGTACCTGTTATGAAGTTACTTGAAGATTCGTTTTCATATGCGAATCAGCTTGGCCAACGAAAAGGTGCCGGAGCTGTATATTTAAACATTTTCCATTGGGATATTATTGAATTCCTTGATACAAAAAAAATAAATGCCGATGAGAAGAGCCGTATTCAGTCTCTATCAATCGGAATTATCGTTCCAAGTAAGTTCTTTGAGCTTGCTGAGAAAAACGAGCCTTTCCATGTTTTCGCGCCTTATACGGTGTATAAAGAATATGGAAAGCATTTAGATGACATTGATATCGATGAAATGTACGATGAATTAATGAGTAATCCGAAAGTGAAGAAGAAGCCGCTAGATATTAGTGCGCGTGATATGCTGATTAAAATTGCTATGATTCAGCTTGAGTCTGGTTATCCGTACTTAATGTTTAAATCAAATGCAAATAACCAACATCCATTGAAGGATATTGGAACTGTGAAGATGTCGAACTTGTGTTAAATATGTAGCACCTTCTAGTAGAAATGCTAGTCGAAAACTCCGTTAAACGGGGAAAGCCTCAAATTTGAGGTAACCTACCGTGCTAAATCTTATCTTAGAATGAAAATATAAAAGTTCAGAATGTATCTTATTATTTTGTATAGCAGAGTTATGGGACAACATAAAGTAATAAGAGACTTTCTGAAAGATATTAAGATAAGTAAAAGCCTAACGACTATCCCTTATGGGAGTAGAGCGCAAGCGATTGGCGTTCGAAAAGCGGAGCACCTAATCAGGTAATGCTGTAGGTGATGATATAGTCTGTCCTGTATGGTGACATACAGCAGTTGCATGAGCAACGGACTGAGGAATAGCGAACTCGGTTGAACATTCGAGACAGAAATCTTCCAGCTTCAAGAAACTTCTGAAATTAACGATTATGGTACAGATGATATTATCCGTCGTGATATTAACTGTAACTTAGGATCGTTAAATATTGTAAATGTAATGGAAAATAAAGAAATTCGTGAAGCAGTTCATGCGGGAATGGAAGCTTTAACAGCTGTTTCTGATATGACGATTATTCCGAATGCACCAACTGTGAAAAAAGCAAATGATGAGCTTCATTCAGTAGGGCTTGGCGCAATGAACTTACACGGATATTTAGCAAAAAATAAAATCGCTTATGAAAGTGCAGAAGCGAAAGAGTTCGCTCGTACATTCTTTATGATGTTAAATTACTACTCTATTGAGAAAAGTATGGAAATCGCTAAAGAAAAAGGCGAAACATTTAAAGACTTCGATAAATCTGATTATGCGAATGGCACATACTTTGAAAAGTATGAAACGACAGATTACAGCCCAGTAACTGAAAAAGTTCAGCAATTATTTAAAGGAATTCATATTCCAACAAAAGAAGATTGGACAAGTTTAAAAGAGCAAGTGCAGAAGAATGGTTTATACAACTCATATCGTCTTGCCATCGCTCCTACGCAATCGATCAGTTACGTTCAAAATGCAACTTCAAGCGTAATGCCGATTGTAAGTCAAATCGAATCAAGAACGTATGCGAATGCGACAACATATTATCCAATGCCATATTTATCAAAAGATACGTTCTGGTACTATAAATCTTCTTACGATATGAATCAGTTTAAATTAATTGATTTAATCGCAGAAATTCAAGAACATATTGACCAAGGAATTAGTACAATTCTTTACGTTAATAGTGATATTTCAACACGTGAATTAGCGCGTTACTACATCTATGCACATAAAAAAGGCTTAAAGAGTCTGTATTATACGAGAACGCGTAAATTAAGCGTGGAAGAGTGCGTGGCTTGTACCGTTTAATGGCATATTGCCATACTAAATGAATAACCCAACAGTATGAGCAGGGTTATGAACCCTGCTCATACTTGGTTTGTTCTACTAAACGGTTAGCTTTTCATTATTAGATGGAAATTTAACCGTTCAGTAGAACAATAATAGATATAGGGGTGATTCAATGCGCGCTGTTAACTGGAATAAAAAAGAAGACGATTTCAGTTTAATGTTTTGGAAGCAAAACATCGCTCAGTTTTGGACAGAAGAAGAAATTGCGGTTTCGTCTGACAAAAATACTTGGGTGCAATTATCGAAAGAAGAGCAAATTGCTTATAAGCGTGTATTAGGTGGTTTAACACTTTTAGATACGAAACAAGGTGGCGAAGGTATGCCTCTTGTACTTGTTCATCTTGAAAATTTACAAGCAAAAAGTGTATTAGCTTTCATGGGTGCTATGGAAGAAGTACATGCGAAGAGTTACAGTCATATTTTCACAACGTTAGCTACTGAAGAAGAAATCGATGATATTTTCGAATGGGTAGACAACCATCCGTTACTTGAGAAAAAGGCTGGTATTATTACAAGTTACTATCGTCGTTTATTAAAGCCTGAAGTAACGAAAAAAGAGTTATATATGGCAATGGTAGCAAGTGTGTTCTTAGAAAGTTACCTATTCTATAGTGGATTCTTTTATCCACTTTACTTAGCTGGTCAAGGAAAACTGACAGCAAGTGGTGAGATTATTAACCTTATTATCCGTTAACTAATAGCGGCTTTTGGTAGAGATACCAATTGAAAAACCCTTTTAATTGCTGGGAACCCCTATTGTAAATTTATCTGTTTTATTATTGATGAATATATACATTCAGGTTATTCTCTAACTATCAATAGATGGAAAGGAGAATAGCTGATAGGGCAATCAGCAGCGAAGCCTTTATCTAGCGATAACATGTACGGAAGTATTAGACACCGAAAACTGTATAAACAGTGGTGGGTGCGATACGTAGATAAAGGAACGTTCAACGACTATCCCAATGGCGGTGAAATTCCGCAATAGGAGTAGGGCCAAGCGGTGGGTGAGAATCCCTTAAATCGAAATGGAGGGCTACCTGAGAAGGTAGATGATATAGTCTCTTCTTGCAGGAAACTGTAAGCTGTGTAAACGGCATAGGAGTAGCGAATCTATGTGAAGGTAAAGGATGAGTCAATTCACGGCGTATTCGTTGGTATTTTAGCACAACAAATCTTCGCGGAACTTTCTGCAGAAGATCAACAAGAAGTGCAAAAAGAAACACAAGAGTTATTAATGGAACTATATGAAATCGAAATGGCATACACAGAAGAAATTTACACTTCTATCGGTCTTGTAGAGGATGTAAATCGTTTCGTTCGTTACAATGCGAATAAAGGACTTATGAACTTAGGACTTGAGCCGAAGTTTGAAGAAGAAGAAATTAACCCGATCGTTTTAAATGGTTTACGTACAGATACGAAAAACCATGATTTCTTCTCTGTAAAAGGAAATGGTTACGTAAAAGCAACGAACGTCGAAAAGTTATCGGACGATGATTTCGTGTTTAATTTTTAATATATGATCATAAAGAAAAGCTGTCTTATTCATTGATAAGACAGCTTTTCTTTATGGTTTTGTTTACATAACACTATTATTTTCGTATAACGATTTCTGTTGAAAAATTCTATCCGTTAGCTGGATAGAATTTTTTTGTAAGTAAATGGGTATTTACAACCCTTTTGTATCAGTGTATTATTTAACTAGTACACCAATACAAAAGGAGGGAAGAAATGAAAATAGAGTTTTCTCCAAATATACCAATTTACATTCAGGTAATGGAATACATAAAAAAAGAAATTGTAACAGGACATTTGTTGCCTGGTGATAAAATTCCCTCTGTGCGTGAATTAGCGAGTGAATTACAAGTAAATCCAAATACGATCCAGCGTACATTTCAAGAGCTCGAACGAGATGGGGTTGTTGTAACACGTAGAGGAATGGGAAGATATGTAACGAATGAAGGGGAGAAAATTATGGAGCTGCGAAAAGAGATGGCGAAAGAATTACTTCATTCTTTTATAGATGGAATGGACAATTTAGGGTTTTCAGAAGAAGAAATTCTTACAATCCTTCGTTCTTCATTACATGAGAAAAGGGAGGAGAGCGAATGACAGAGCTATTAAAAATAGAAAACTTATGGAAGAGATACGGGTTAAAAGCAGTAATCCGTGAATTAAGCATTGAGATTACGGAAGGGAAAATTGTTGGACTCGTTGGAGATAACGGGAGCGGGAAAACGACGTTATTGAAAATGATTGCTGGTTTGCAGCATCCTTCCGAAGGGAGTATTACAATCGCTGGTAAAAAAGTAGGATTAGAAACGAAAGAAATTGTTTCTTTTATGTCGGATAAACCAGTATTTGATGATTGGATGACGGTAAAAGATTCTTTATTTTTCTATCGAGATTTTTATAAAGATTTCGACATTCAAAAAGCGGTAGATACGGTTGCGGAATTTAAAATACCGTTAGAAGAAAAAATTACAGCTTTATCAAAAGGGATGGTTGAAAAGCTACAAATTATTTTAACGTTTTCTCGGAAAGCGAAGTTATACGTACTAGATGAACCGCTGGGCGGAATTGATCTCGTTTCTAGAGAACACATATTAGAACTTATTTTACAGTTTTATCGCGAAGATTGTACCATTTTAATTGCAACACATTTAATTGGAGAAGTGGAAAATATTTTTGACGAAGTAATCTTTTTAAAAGATGGTGAAAGTGTACTGCATGAAAATGTAGAGGAATTACGTTTCCAACGAGGGAAAGCTGTTACGGATTTGTTTAAGGAGGTGTTTAGTAGATGAAGGCCAGTTTAATATATATGTACAATGCGAATAAAAAACAAATTTTCATTTCGTTATTGTCATTCATATTTATTGCGGCTGTCGCTTTTGTAAGTATGGGGAATTATATTAAACAAGAATCAGGAGAAGTAAGGCAAATGATTACAATTGCTTTAGTATTCTTAGTTTATTTAATTTTTGCGGTATTAGTATTTCTGCAGGCGATGTCTGCGTTTGGGAAAATGACTGAAAGTACATTATTTCGGTTAACACCGATATCTGGTAAAAAAATTGTTTTAGCAATATTGTCATATGCAGCAATTAGCTTAATGTGTTTTGAATTAATAGGTGCTATGTTTTTCTATGGTATTTCGATGAAAGTAATAAAAGGTACAGAACTCCATGAATTGTTATTCACCGAAAGTACACTTACACTAGATATGGTAAAGCAGTTATTTAGTAGCGTGTTATATGTATTTAATTTATCAAGTATATTGTTAGTTTTACTTTTTACAGTAGCTGGTGTGAAAGTATTTTCTTTGAAAAAGAAAAAAATGGAGTATGTAATTATTTTCTTCTTATTTTTACTAGTAACGAAAGTAATCAATCTGATATATGAAATGCTGGGTCGACTTGCGCCTATACCTAATATTATTAAAAAAATCGTTTATATAGATGAAACGGTGGATATGAATCTTATACTATATCCAGAAAATTTTATAAATTTATATAGTATTGCTTTTTCAATCGGTATATTTGTTTTACTTGTTTATATAACAGGTCGCATTATCGATAAAAAACTAGAAGTCTAAAGGAGGAATCAGCATTGGGAAACGTAGTAGTAAAGTTAGAGAATGTTCGAAAAAGGATTGGTGGAACGGAAATTATTCGTGGTTTATCATTTGAAGTTCGTGAAGGGGAAGTATACGGGTTCCTTGGACCGAACGGTAGCGGTAAGACAACAACGATTCGTATGATGACAGGTCTTATTTCAATGACAGAGGGCGATATTACAATTTGTGGTCATAGTATTCGTACGGAGCGTGAAAAGGCGCTAGAGCAAATTGGAGCGATTGTAGAAAATCCTGAACTATATGATTATATGACAGGAATGCAAAACTTGAAGCATTTTGCGAACATGGCAATTACACCAATTAGTAAAGAGCGCATTGCTGAAATTGTAAAACTGGTTGAATTAGAGCATGCAATTCATAAAAAGGTGAAAACATATTCACTTGGTATGAAACAACGTTTAGGAATTGCACAGGCATTACTGCATCAGCCGAAAATTTTAATTTTAGATGAGCCGACAAATGGATTAGATCCAGCTGGTATTCGCCAAATTCGTGATTATTTACAACGTTTAGCGAAAGAAGAGAATATTGCTGTAATCGTATCAAGTCACTTATTAAGTGAAATTGAACTTATGTGTGATCGCGTCGTTATTATTAAGCAAGGTGAGTTTGTACAAGAATACAACTTACATGAACAAGCAAAACATGATGAGACAGTAGTTGTAGCGTTTGAAGTAGATAAAGTTCAGAAAGCAAATGAAATCATTACAGGTAAGGCGCAAGGAAATGTCATTGTAGTATCTGTAAAGAAAGAAGAAATTCCACAACTTGTAAAGAAACTTGTGAATGAAGATGTGCTTGTATACGGAGTTACCGTTCAAAATAAAACGTTAGAGGATGAGTTCTTAGCGATTACAGGGGGAGTGAAAGCGTAATGTTTAAATTAATTCAAAATGAATTTTTAAAGTTGCATGCGAAAAAAGGTATGTATATTTTAATTGGTGTTATTGCAGTATTGGAAATTTTGGGAGTTTTAGCGATGCTGAAATGGGGAGATGGAACTGAATTTAAAGGATCATATTTAGATTTTGCAAGTTCAGAGATTGGTTTAATTACTTTGTTTGCAACGATTTTTGGCATTACGATTGCTTCTCGTATAATTACGGATGAATTCCAAAAAGGTACAATTAAGCAGTTATTAATTCGTCCAAGAAAACGAATGACAGTTTTATTCTCTAAATATATTACAGTGTTACTTACTATAGTATTTATCATATTTGCTAACACGATTATTTCAATGATTATTGGCGGAATTGCAATGGATGGTAGTAAAACAGAATTAACGATAGGAATCGTAATGAAATCTACTTTATATCAAGTACTTTCACCGTTCTTCTTTGCGACGCTTGCATTTTTCTTAGCAAACGTATTTAGAAAGTCTGTCTTACCATTAATTATTACGATGTTCCTCTTCTTTTTACAAGGACCAATTAATATGGTACTGATGATGTTTGCAAAAGGTGTAGCGAAGTTTGTAGTGTTCTTCCATTTAAATTTAAGTGTGTACGATAGCAATAAGCTAGTAAGTGGCGGAATAGAACCAACATTTACAGAGTTTACATTTACAACTTCATTATTACTTGTAGCTGCATACTTTGTTGTATTACTTGTAGCATCAAGTGCATTATTCCAAAAACGTGACGTATTATAATAAAAGAAATCCCCGCTTGTAAAAACGGGGATTTTTATTACATAACTTTCTCGTATATTTCAACCGAAAGAAAAGAATGATTACTATATATGGTGTTCAAAAGTATTTGAGAAAAATAGGAAGAATTTCAACTATATTCATATTATAATTTAGTTATCTGAACATGTACTTTTACTATCTTTGGAGGTGTTCGATATGCACGATGCATTTTCACGCATAAGACTACGCAGTTTTTTTGGATGGATGATTATAGGACTCTTCCTTACGATGATCCCATTAGGTCTATCAAATGTTTCTGAGAATACGACGGAGGTTATTTCACAAATAACTGTGTTTTTTGTATTTCCGTTATTTTGGTTATACGTAAAAACCAATAAAAATAATGTTATATTTAACAGTTTTTTTGATAAACCAGGACGTTTACCGTGGGGGTTAATTGTATTAGCAACGATAATGGGAATGATTTTTTCAGTTGGTATATCTCATATTCAATTTTACATATTAGCACATACGTTACCGAATTTCTTAGTTACTATGTTAGAAGATGGAAATGTTATTAATACGAGTAACATATATATGACGATATTTACTTTCATTTCAGCATGTGTGTTAGCACCTATTATGGAAGAGGTTATTTTTAGAGGCTTCTTTTTACAGCGAATGGCTTATAAATGGGGTATTAAAAAAGCTGTCATTATATCTTCCGTTATTTTTGGCTTAGGGCATTTTGATGTTATTGGTGCGTTCATGTTTGGTATTGTAATGTGTCTTTTATACATAAAGACGAAAAATATATGGACGAATATTGCTGTACACGCTCTAAATAATTTCATTGCAACAAGTATGCAATTTGTCGGCGGAGAAGAGAGCAGCGCCATTTCAATTCCTGAATTACAAGCGCAAAGTAATTTATGGATCGGTATCGGTCTTACAGTCGTTGGATTACTTTGGTTAATTCCTTACGTTTGGAAACAATGGCGTATGGTAAAAGAAGTGGGTGTGCCACCAGTGCGCTTCATAAATAAGGAAAAAGTAGTGAGTGCATCAGAAGGAAATGAAGTGTATAGTCAAGTGATTGTAACAGATAGATTGATGGCTGTAGAGCTACCAGATGAGGCTGTAAATAAGCTCCAATTAGAAGAAAATGATTATGTAACAGTATCTGTAGAAGACGATAAAATCGTTATAAAGAAAGCACATAATAGATAAGTAAAAAGTAGCTCTTTGTGAGCTACTTTTTACTTTGTAATAATTTCCACACGAAAATTATTGCCGTTCTTTACATATTTAATATCTGTAACAGTACGAACTGCTTTTAAAATCTCAACTTTTTCACCAATTCGAGGGATAGTCGGAACATTATCCCAAATGCCAAGCAAGTCATCTAATTGTCCCGTTTTTTCATAAAACCAGATTTTCAATGTAAAGCCCCTTTCTCGAACTTTATGTATTTTAATACATAATATATCATTTTTATTCTTATTGTAAGGGGTTTTTATATATTTTATGAATAAAAATTAATTAATCTTCTGGGAAGATATGTTCAATATCAGGGGTAAGAGATATTTCTGATAATACGATATGAGAAACAGTCGTTGCATATGAAGAGACATCATTAATAAATTCTTCAAGTTCAACGAGTGAAGGAACAGAAATTTTTACAATGTAGCATAAGCTTCCTGTTACGCGGTAACAAAAACTTGCAGATGGATAGGACTGAATAAACTGTTGCATACGTGTTGTATCCCCGTTTTTTAAAGTGATTTCTAAAATACAGTCTAAAACAAGTCCTGCTTTTTTATAATCGATATCGATTGTGTATTTTTGGATCACGCCTTCACTTTCGAGTTTACGAACACGCTCTGCAGTAGACGGAGCAGATAAGTTTACTCGTTTCGCCAATTCACGCATGGAAAGGCGACTATCATTATATAATTCATTTAAAATTTTTCGATCAACACGGTCTAGTTGCATTTGTAAATATACCTCCAGTAAAATGATAATTTTTGTAAAGGAAAAATATAAATTAAGATTCATATGAAATGTAAAGAGAACTTTATTTATTTTACAATAAAACTGAAGGGAATAGGAGGGAAAATAATGGAGAGAATTTCATTATCAAATGTAGGAGATACAAAGTTTCAAAAGTTATTAGGTCATAATCCGGAAATATTACATTCGTGGAGTACATTAGAAAATACACTGTACAATAAAGGAACTCTTTCAGCAGAGCTGAAGGAACAAGTGAGGAGAACATTAGCGTACGGGAATGAATGCCCGTACTGTATGGCAAAGGGAAGGCCTGATGATATGCAAAAGGTAGAAGAAATTGGTGTAGCAGTAACTTTTGCGCATACATTTATTCATGACAAAAAGGCGATAGATGATAATATGTTTCATGTATTGAAACAATATTGGACGGAAAAAGAAATTGTAGAGCTTTGCGCTTATATTTGTTTTATTACTGCATCGCAACAACTTGGTTTTCTATTTCAATTACAGCCAAACGAAGCATTAAAATTATTTTAAGAAAATAATTGCGAATTATGTAGAAAAAAATAAGAATATTTCGTATAATTTAAGTACAATCATTTTGAAAATAGGGGTGGCATCATATGGAGCAAATTCCGGTAAAGAGAATAGAAGAAGTACTTGTTGTAGCAGGGGATGACAAACAAAAGCAAAAGGAATTTTATGAATTGCTCTTATCTACTGAGTTTTATGTTGCTGGCTCACTAGAAGCAGAGGAAGGGGCAACAGAAGGAATACTTCGCTTGCGTCATTTCCAAGGAGAGGGTAGATGGATCGTTCCGTTCTTTACACAAATGGAATTTGTAAAAGACGTGTTGCCAGAAGGAACACCCCTTATTACGATACGTGGGAAAGAATTATTTAGTAGCATTGAGAAAGATGCTACAGCAGTATTAAATGTCGGTACTGATATAAGTAAAACATTTATTCCAGAAGAAATTGCAGATATCGCATCTGGACGAATTTTTAACTATTATAAATAAAGTGAAACTTTAATCAGTGGGGGTTTTCTTCATCCCCCACTGATTATTAGTTGAACCAATCGGGCTTTAATGGGCAGCCCGACCCCCACCTAACTTCTTTGCTTTCGCTGCATTTTGAGGTGGGGGTCTTACTGCCCATTAAAGCGGGATAAAAGGAAAAGCATAATCGCTTTTCCTTTTTAATTTGAACACGGAGTGGCTATGCCAGAAGAAATAGAGAGTGTTTTATTATTTGTATTTATTGTCGCTGTAGCTCCAAGAGGAATCCCAATGTTTGGGCTTATATGTCCAATCGGTAAACCGAATAGGACAGGTATAGCATATGAAGTGAAATATTCATATAGTATTGTTTGCAATGATTGAGATGGTTTAGAAGGAGTGCAGTCATGACAACTTGTAAAAATAACACCACTACATTCATGAAACTTTCCAGATAAAAGTAGCTGATTTAACATACGGTCAATGCGATATGGTTCTTCCCCAATGTCTTCAAGCAATAAAAGTTTATTGGCTGTATTTATCTCGTAGGAGGAGCCAATGATACTCGTTAACACCGCTAAATTGCCTCCAACTAACTGACCTGTAACTGTACGGGAAGAGCTAGGTACGATACATTCTGAAGCAGATAAGATGGTTGAATATGGGTGAAATAGTTGGTTGAAAGAAGATAAAGAAAGAGAATCTACACCTTTCCCTAATTCTTCTACCATTGGGCCATGAAAAGTAACAAGCTTTGCATAACGTGAAAAGGCAGTATGTAAAGCTGTAATATCGCTATATCCCCAAAAGATTTTTGGATTTTGCCGAATGATTTCATATTGAATGTGAGGGAGGAGACGAGCGCTACCGTAACCACCTCGTGCACAGAAAACAGCCTTTACTTCAGGATTTGAAAATGCTTCATGTATGTCATTGAGCCGGACTTGATCCCTTCCAGCTAAATATCCATATTTCTCATAGACACTCTTCCCGATTACTACAGATAAACCCATTTCTTGTAATACCTTTACACCTTTTAATACATTTTCAATTGTTGGTGGGCCGGACGGTGCAATAATCATTACTGTATCACCTTGTTGTAATGCATTTGGATATATCATTGTTTTCAGCCTCCTTCACTTTCAATATATTCGCTTCATAGGAAGTTCAATCCTTGTAAAAGAAGGGGAAAGTTTGTCAAATAAAGAAGATATAAAGGGAATAGGAGGAGAAATGATGTTTACAAGTCGAGTTATAGATACATTACAAATTAAGTATCCCATCATTCAAGCCGGTATGGCGGGTGCGATTACGACGCCAGAACTCGTTGCAGCTGTGAGTAATAGCGGAGGATTAGGAACGCTTGGAGCAGGCTATATGAGCCCAGAACAAATTCGTGAAGCGATTTATAAAATACGGGAACGAACAGATAAGCCTTTCGGTGTTAATTTACTATTAACGAAAGAGATACAAATAGAAGAAGAGAAGATAAACTTGGCCAAGGGATTACTTAGCGGAGTGAATAGAGAATTCGGTATAGAGGAAGAAGAACAGTTAAAGCTTCCAAAAAGTTATAAAGAACAATTACAAGTATTAGTAGAAGAAAACGTGCCAGTCGTTAGCTTTGCATTTCAAACGTTAGAAAAAGAAGAAATAAATGACTTGAAAAGAAGCGGAATAAAAGTCATCGGAACAGCTACTCATGTGGCAGAGGCGAAAGTACTTGCTGAATTAGGAGTAGATATTATTGTCGGTCAAGGTAGTGAGGCAGGGGGCCATAGAGGAACGTTTATCGGGAAAGAACAGGACGCTATGATTGGGACGTTCGCATTAATTCCGCAGTTAGTAGCAGCAGTTCCGCATATCCCGATTGTTGCAGCAGGTGGTGTAATGAACGGGCAAGGGCTTGTTGCGGCATTTACACTGGGAGCAGAAGCTGTTCAAATGGGATCAGCCTTTTTAACGAGTGAAGAGAGTATTACACATGACGTGTATAAAAAAGCGGTTTTACGTAGTACAGATACGAGTACAACTGTGACTCGTGCGTTTTCCGGGAAATATGCACGAGGTATTCGTAATGAATTTATAGAGAAGCATGAAGGGAAAGAAGAAGACCTTCCGATGTATCCGGTGCAAAATGTATTAACCTCTAAAATACGCCAACAAGCAGCAAAGCAAAATAATGGAGAATATATGTCACTTTGGGCAGGACAAGCGTCATCATTAGCAAGAATAGAATCAGCTCAGCATGTAGTGGAGCGAGTGATGAAAGAAGCAGATAACGTAATTGAACAATTGCAAAATGTATATAGAAAAAGACCACTTGAATAATTCAAGCGGTCTTTTCTTTAGTTTGCTTTATAAAATTGTTGGATGGCTTCATCAATATAAACCCAGCCTTTCCAACCTAAGTGCATGTGATCTTTTAAGAAGTATTTATCATACTCATGATTTGAGAAGTCGGCAATTGGATAGCCAGCTTTCTCAATTTGCTCATGAACTTTCTTATAGTACAATTCTCGGCGTTCTTTCGGGAAGCCAGCGTAATCGTACCAAGGACCTTTTACAGGAACAGAAATGAAGAGTGGTTTTGCACCAGATTGTTTTAATAAATCAAGTGCAATTTGTAAATCTTCATATTCTGGCGATTGATCATAAGCATCATTTTTTAAGTAACCTTCACGTTGCTTTAATTTCTTCTTGATTTTGCTGTTGAAGTAACCATCTTCAATACCGTAATTGTTAGATCCAGATTCTGCTGCACCTGTTTGATCTGCATGTTTACGAGCCTCTTCCCAGCTCATTTGTTTTAATGACGGGTCAAGTTTTTCTTTATGCGGTTTAATATTAAACATAGCTGTAAATAAATCTTTACGATCTAAAATGTTACGATAAATATAAGCGAAAGGTTTAGCAGCAAGTGCTTTTATTTTATGCTTTGTATCATCGTAAACGATACCTTCAAGCGAAATTTTAAGTAAAGTTTCTTTCTTAACGATCTCAAAGTTTAATAAACGCTTTGCAATTTGCTTTTTCATTTCAGGTTTTACATCATCGTTGAAAATGAAGTGGTAACCTTGTTGCTTTGAAAAGTTAGGTGCAAAGTGTGTTTCATCAATACCTTGTGGCACAAACCATTGCGGAGAAAGAACGAATACCATTTTCTTATCCTTCAATTGATCCATCGTAGATGCAAAGTTTAATACATGTACAAGGTCTTGTGTTCCGCCACGTCCAAGTAGGAATGGTGTGAATCCTTCAGGCTTTACTTTGAAATAATTTGATGGATGGTAAGCATCCATACGTGCGAATTCCGATGAACCATACATCGGAAGGTATTTCGAGTCTGCTAACATCTTTTGCTGTAAAATCATACTTTGAATCTTTTCTTCTTTTAAAGAAGTGGCAGCTTGTTCTACTTTTTCATCACTTAAAAGTGGAAGTAGGAAGCGCGTTGGAATAAGTAAGAATACAGCAAAAAGGGCCAATGCTAAAAGCATCGGACCAAATTTTGCTTTGTTCATCGGATTTCTTCCAACTTCTTAATAACCATGTTTGGAGTAGCCCACTCGTCACGGTCAAAATCAGAAATAGAAACTTCAATATCTAAACGCTCTTGGAATTCAACTAATAAAGATACTACAGCGAAAGAATCAAGAATACCTTCTTCAAATAATTGAACATCTAAGTTTTCTTTTACAATATCGTTTTCACATACTTCTTCTAAAATATCTAATACTTGCTCTTTGAATTCTGCCATTTTTAAAATCTCCTTTATATCCGAAATATATTATATGTGCAACTTCTTAATGGTATAAGAAGGGTGCATTAAAAGTATCTGTTAAGGTGTCCAGAGAAAATGAGGAAACCGAAACATACAACGTGGAACGTAATTACAATCGCAAGGACGTGTGTAAATTTATTGTTTGGCCAAAACTTATGCTTCTTGTTTTTTCGTTCAAAAATATCGAATAAAATAAACAGCGCGGCATGATATAGACCATAAATAACATACTGCGCAACAGCGCTTCCTTGGATGTGCCAAATTCCCATAATGAAGAAGTTTAAAAATGCCCCGATATACGAAATAGTGTAACGGTTCTTAATTAACTTTTTCTTCGTTGCAAAAAAGACGAAACGCATGTAAATAAAATCACGGAACCAGAATGATAAACTCATGTGCCAGCGGTTCCAGAAGTCTTTAATATTACGACTAAGGAATGGCTTATTAAAGTTTTCAGGAGTTTTAATTCCCATCATATAACTGATACCAATTACGAACGCACTATAACCTGCAAAGTCAAAGAATAACTGCATGCTAGTAGCGTACATAAAAATCACATTAGATAAAAGTGTATCTTGATTGGCGAATACTGCCTTTACAAGGTATGTTGTTATCAAGTGCGCGATTATAAACTTATACAGAAAACCTTGGAAAATACGATTAAGCCCTGTATATAGTAAATTTTGATATTCCTCAGCACTAGGTGGCTTTTGGATATCTTTTTGGAATCTACGATAACGATCGATAGGTCCACTTGAAATCGCAGGGAAGAATAAAACGAATTCCCAGAAATTAAAGAAGGAAAGTTCTTTAATTAAATTATCACGAACTTCAAAGACCATTTGTACAGCTCTAAATGTTACATAAGACATACCTGCGAAAACAATAAAATGCAATTCAGGTACAAATGGTGCGATTTTCGCCAAAATAAGTGGCAAAATCGATAAAATAACAGCTATACAAAACATGAATGTACTATTATTTTGTTTTCTTAAAATTAAATAGCCTTTAATTAGGGCATATTGCCAAATAATAAATGCGGCTAACATAATCGCTTGCTTCGGTTTATCTGAGAAGATAATAGCAATCATGACTAATGTTAATACTGCATTATATTTACGCAACATTTTACCTTTTAATCCAGCTATGATAGTAGGTATTAATAAAATGCCCACTATAGCGAAAAAATAAAATGATCCATATGCGGTCATGCTGTAACCTCACTCAATAATTTTTTGCGATCTACCTTTCCATTTGGTGTCATTGGAATAGAAGATTGATACATGAATTTACGTGGAATCATGTAGTTTGGTAATCGCTCATTGAGTTCTTTTTTGATTGCAGATGTTAATTTGAATTCTTTTTCAAATGAATGTTCTCCAGGAACAACAACCGCTAATAAATAATCGTATTTCTCACCTTTTTTAATTGGAACGATAACTGCTCCTTCTACGTAAGAACACGCACGAAGATGATGCTCAATTTCTTCTAATTCCATTCGATAACCATGCAGCTTAATTTGGAAATCAAGACGACCATTATAGAATAGAAGACCATTTTCAACATAGCCAGCATCGCCTGTTTTATAGGCGCGCTCACCGTCAATCATAGTAAATGCTTTTTCTGTTAATTCAGGGCTTCCTAAATATCCAACGCTTACGCTTGGACCGACAATTA
Source organism: Bacillus cereus group sp. BcHK124 (assembly GCF_027712065.1). Classification (NCBI taxonomy): domain Bacteria; kingdom Bacillati; phylum Bacillota; class Bacilli; order Caryophanales; family Bacillaceae; genus Bacillus; species Bacillus cereus group sp. BcHK124. The sequence continues at coordinate 13,132 of NZ_JAQFPJ010000016.1, read as the reverse complement.
CGATTTCACCTTTTTCACCATCAGGTGCAATCGTTCCATCTTCTTTCATAATAAGAAGGCGGCAGTCTGATTTACAGTAGCCAACTGGAAGTGATTTGTATTGATCAAGCACTTCTTCTGTAACGTGAATACCTGTTACAGCGACAGTAGCTTCTGTTGGACCGTACGTATTCATAATTGTTGCTTTTGGGAAACGCTCAATTAATTTTCTAGCTACTTCATTTGGTAACACTTCACCGCAGAATAAGAATGTTTTCATGTTCGGTAGCATACTCTCAGAGAAAGATGCTTCCATTAAACACATTTCTGCGAAAGATGGTGTGGAAGTCCATACTTGTATATCCGATTGCTCTAAAGAAGCAAACAAGTCTTTTGGACGTGCAATCATATCTTTATCGATTGCCCAAAGTGTACCACCTGTTACTAATGATGGGTAAATATCCATGACAGATAAATCGAATGAGAAAGGTGCTTGGTTTAAGAATACTTGCCCCGTTTGTAAGTTGAAATCTTCTACAGCCCATTTTGTAAAACTTACAAGGCAGTTATAAGTAATCTGAACCCCTTTCGGATTACCTGTGCTTCCTGATGTGTAAATAATGTAGAAGTTCTCATCACCTTTTACCGCATGTTCAGGATTTGGAGTGTTCCCTTTATGAGTAAAGAAAATATCTTTTAAGTTGTCCTCACTTACAATGCGAACTGGTAAATCAGTTACAGTTACTTCAGTTCCTGATAAAAGTAGTTTCGCACCAGAATTTTCAGCGATACGTTGTACACGATCAGCTGGGATAGATAAATCTACAGGAATATAAGCATGTCCAGCTTTTACACATCCTAAAAAGTTAATAATCATTTCAGGTTGCATATGGCCATACACCATAATTGGTGAACGATCATCTGGATACTCAGAAGAAATCCAATGTGCTAACGCATCAGAATCTTCCTTTAATTGTTTGTACGTAATTTTCGCATCTCGCCAAACAAAAGCAGTTTGATCAGGCGTTTCAATAGCCCACTTTTCAATTTGTTCTAATAACTTCATAACGTTCCCACCCTAGAATTCATTGTAAATAAATGTACTTGTGTTTGTATCATGGAATCCATACAACCAAAGTAATGCAAATAAAATTGCAAGGTAATAAACCGTCTTTGCAACCCATTGTGTGAGTGGTCGAGACCATATCTCTTTTAATCTTTCCATGTCTTTCCCTCTCTTAATGAAATAATAGCTCTTTGTAGGTATCATGTCCTACATTATTGTGAAAAAAACAAAATTCCACATTTTAGGTAAAAATAAGTCAAAAGGCTCTTTTCTGATATTAGCACTAAATACTAAAAAAGAAAATCCCTAACTTAGCAATTATATTACATTCAGCATCAATTTGTAATGGATTTGATATGTAAATAGGAAGTGGATTGTGTGAATACATAAAAGTGGACTAGAAGAATACGTAAAATATAGTATTTGTGCTTATGAGTCATTCGAGACGAAGTAAACTTTTACATTTTTAGCCCTTTTAAAAAGGAGGAAATTATCATGGATAGAGTGTGGAAGAATCTAATTTCGGAAGAAAATATCGTGAAATGGAGAAGGTATTTCCATAAGTATCCAGAATTATCGTTTCATGAAAAAGAAACTTCGCAATTTATATATGATACAGTATGCTCATTTTCTTCTTTTGAAGTAACGAGACCGACGAAGTATAGTGTACTAGCAATTAAAAGAGGAACCGAACAAGGGAAAGTGATTGCGATTCGAGCTGATATAGATGCGTTGCCAATTCAAGAGGAGACAAGTAAATCTTATACGTCTGTGAATAAAGGTGTAATGCATGCATGTGGGCATGATGCTCACGCGGCTATTTTGTTGGGTACAGCAGAAGTACTATCAAATATAAAGGAAAATTTTGTAGGTGAGATTCGTCTATTCTTTCAGCATGCAGAAGAGGTGTATCCCGGCGGGGGACAAGAAATGGTTGAAGCAGGCGTAATGGATGGTGTTGATTATGTAATAGGTTTACATGTTATGTCAGGACTTGAGAGCGGGAAGATAGGCATTGCGTATGGGCCGATGATGGCTGCACCAGACGTATTTACAGTTGAAATTCAAGGGAAAGGAGGGCACGCGGCGAGGCCAGAAGAAACGATAGATCCTATTGCTATCGGAGCACAGATTATTACAAATTTACAACATATTGTATCAAGAAATACAAGTGCTTTTATGCAAAGAGTCGTTTCGGTTACGCAGTTTCATGGGGGGATGGCTGATAATATTATTCCTAGTGCAGCAACTTTAATGGGAACTGTTCGTTCATTTAATCAAGCATTAAGGATAGAAGCCGAAGAGAAAATTGAGAAAATCGTGAAAGGAATTACAGAAGCACATGGAGGGGCGTATACATATTCGTATCGATATGGATATGATCCGGTTATTAATGATGAATATATTACGAAAGTAGTAGAAGAAAGTGCACTATATTTGTTTGGAAATGAGCGTGTTGTGAAGCTTGAACCTTCTATGGGAGGAGAAGATTTTTCGGCATATTTAAGAAAAGCACCTGGTTGTTTTATTAAATTAGGGACTGGTAATAAAAAGATAGATACTTGCTACCCGCATCATCATCCAAAATTTGATGTAGATGAATCAGCTCTCATTTATGGAGTGGAATTATTTTTAGAGACAACAATGAGATTATTGAAATCATAGAAAAGTATAAAGTGAAACTTTAATCAGTGGGGGTTTTACTGCCCATTAAAGTGGGATAAAAAAAGGCAACTGCGCTCTATCGCAGTTGCTTTTATTTCTTTCCGTCAGAGAGGGCTGAGAAAGAACTATGCTTATTTATAGTATATGAATAGCTAACGGACAAGCTTGTACATTTTAATCATTTTTTTTAAAAAAGTTGTTGACAGTGATAATCAATGTCAATTAATCTAAAAGTAGTTGAAATTGATAATTATTATCAATAGGATGGATGCGACATGTTAATGAGAAAAAAATTTCACCTTCTACGGAGGGAATTAAAAGATAAAAATAAAGAAGTTGATCAGCATATGGAATGGCAACGAAATGTAATTCGTTCTGAATATGTAGATGAGAAGAAGAGCATTCAAACAGAACAAGAGATACAAAGTAAAGGGAGAGGTTCAGTTGAGTAAGTTAGTAATGATTTTTGCAAGTATGAGTGGAAATACAGAGGAAATGGCTGATCATATTGCCGGCGTGATTCGTGAAACTGAAAATGAAATTGAAGTGATTGATATTATGGATTCACCAGAAGCTTCTATGTTAGAACAGTATGATGGAATTATTTTAGGTGCATACACTTGGGGAGATGGTGACCTTCCTGATGATTTCTTAGATTTTTATGACGCAATGGATTCTATTGATTTAACTGGGAAAAAAGCGGCAGTATTCGGATCATGTGATTCGGCTTATCCAAAATATGGCGTGGCAGTTGACATTTTAATAGAAAAGCTAAAAGAACGCGGGGCAGAAGTTGTGTTAGAAGGATTAAAAGTAGAATTAACGCCAGAAGATGAAGATGTAGAGAAATGTTTACAGTTTGGAGCTGAATTTGTAAAACACCTTTCTTAATGGCAGAAGGGAGATGAAGAGCAAGTGCATGAGAAAATCGCAATTAAAACGATGACAGATTATCATTTGTATGATTTTATGCGTTGTCCGCATAAATTTTATTTTCGTCATATAAAAAGAAGAGAACCTTCTTCGTTTGAATGGCAACAAATCGCACAAATGATTGTGAATCGAATTATTAACGAATATTACACACTACCGGCAGGCCAACAAACGAAAATTGTACTTTTAATATTAATAGAAAAGTATTGGAAAAAAGTAAGGATTAATATGTTTGCTTCGAAGATGGAGTATTACATTGTGTTAGCGAAGCTAACGGATCACTTATTACAGTTTGTTGAAAGAGATGATAGTCAGACACCGCCGTTATTTTTATATGAAAAATTTCAAACATATATGGAAGAGTTAGGTGTCCACATGTCATTGACATTAGAAGTTGGTGAGTGGAGTACTGAGTCGTTTGTAATTAAAAAGTATGTTGTCGATGCGGATGAGGAAATGCTTGCTCTTTGTCAAAAGTTAATGACAGTATTTAGTTATAAAGCTTTCGGCATTCTTCCAGGGAAAATTGAAGTTATTAATTTAATAGAAGGAACTACGTATGACTACATTCCGAAACCGGAAGATATTGTAACTGGAATGGCTCATTTATCTAGAATGAAAGAAATGTTACAGCAACCTGAGCATTATACAGAGCGTCATTTTCGTTCTGAGTGTATAAGTTGTGCATTTCGTAGTGAATGCCAAGGGGAAGAAGTAAAGAAAGAAGCGAAACAGAAGAAAAATATCGTACATTAAAGAATGCAATGTTGCATTCTTTTTTGTTATTGACATGAAAAGCTTTTCATCATGTACCGTATATTTGTAGCAGATTTTAATAAAGGGAGGAATAATCAATGAAAGATGAAACGCAAGTATTTCAATGGTTAAAAGAACAGAATGCTCCTTTTGGGATTCAACTGCAAATTTTACAAGCATTTCAACTATATAAAGTCATTGTTGAAATGGATAAAAAGTTAATGATGTATGAGGAGAGGGAATATAGGGAGAGAATGTAATCTCATCCCTGCAGTATTACTTTCAGTTGTTCTATACTTGCTAGAAATTCAAGTTCATTCTTTGTTTCAAAGTTATAAATCATATTATGTAGTAAAGGACTGTATTGATAAAAACTTGTGATGCGGTGAATGAGTAATGGATCATGGTGTGAAGTAAGTGTACTGTATTGTTCATATACTGATGTAGTAAATTTATGTCCGAAATCATAATATAGCCCAGCAAAATCAAAGGCAGGATCTCCAATTTGAGCATCACCAAAATCGATAACCCCTGAAATGGTTTTATTTTGTTTATCAAATAAAATGTGATGATGTGTAAAGTCGGCGTGAATGATTGTATTTTGAAATTTAGATGTAGCTAGACAGGCAAAGAAATTCTCGAATAAACGGTTTAAGGTTGATTTCTGGAACGAAGTTAGACTGTTAGTAACATACTCATTTAATTTAGCTTGTAGCTCTTTCCAGTAGGTAAGTGTTTTTTCAATAGGGAATCCTAACGCTGTAACACTTTTTAAAGGAATACTATGTAGAGCAGCAAGGAAAGTTGCTAATTGTGTAATAAGTGCTTTTCGTTCTTGTTTTTCTAGTGTAGTAACTATTTCTGTTTTTAAAGGTTCACCATGAATGAGAGTATAGTAGCTACAAAGCGGAATAGCATCAGTATTCTTTTCATAGAATAGGTGATACTTTGGAACTTCAATTTCATGTAGTGAACAAGAGAGAAGTGTGCATAGTTCTTTTTCTAATGGAATTCGCATTGCATATTCCTGTTTTCGCGGGAAACGAAACAGTAGCTCATCATTTACTATAATCGCTACATTATCCCATCCTTCCTCATTTTGTTTATAGGAATGTATAGAAAGATTAGGTAGAGCTTCTTTAATATATTGTTTGTAAGAGTCCATAATTGTTCCTCGTTTCTAAGTTAAGTTATTCCACTCCATGATATCAGAATTTTCTTTCTATATGTTAAAATATAACTATCATTATGAAGAAGGGCGGGAGAATTACGAAGAAAAGAATAGTAATCATTTCTCTATGTATCGTTTTTGGACTGTTTTGGTCATATAAAGAAGAAGTTTTTGCTAGCTATAAACCGATTGATCAGTACGGATTAAATAAGGAATTAAAGAACAAAAGCATAGAAGTTTTAACTCATAATGAAATGAAAAAGGTAGGAGAACATTTTGCGGCAGAACAACTATCAGTTTTTGAAATTCATAATAAAGAAGATGTGAAACGAAAAGGTGAAGAAATATTTGTAAATAGAGGGTATGAGCAATTAATAAAAAATTATTATCCAAATCGTTTTCAGGATTTAGAGTATAAATTTACAAACGAGGAGATACGTGAAGTGACGGATGAAAATTTTCTCTATCAAACTGTAGCGTACGTGGCGGGTACTGAAAATGGTAAGAGAAGCGAAATGAAATTGAATTATGAAATGAAAATTGTAAAGGTTAATCATATATTTAAAGTGTTAGAACAAAAACAGTACGTACAATAAAGAGAAATATGAACCAGTACCATAAATAGCGGTATAAAAAAATCCCTCAGTTCTTCGAGGGATTCTAAAGGTTTTCATTTTGTTGACCAATTTCTTTTTGAGCAATATATAAATTTCCTTGCTCGACTTGTTTCTGAGTAAGAACCGAATCACCTGCATACCCTTTTTCTGTTTTCACAATTCTTTTTGAACGATTGGAATTTTGTTTCTTCATATAATAAACCACCTTTCATCAAAAATAAACGAAAATGATAAGCACGAGTAATACAGCAGCAAAAATGGTAATACCCATTAAAAACGAAGTGTTTTTATATTTAGGTGGCTTATGTACATCTTGCCGATATCCAGGTGAAATTTCAGGGGCGAATTCTTCGTCGAATGATTGCTTTTTTTCTTTTTCGTCCATATGTATCCACCTTTCTTTTTCATTATGTTATACGTTTAAAGAAAAAATATGCATAAAGAAAACCGCCCTCTATCGTGAGCGGCGGTTTTCTATTGTATATTTTCTTTGAACTTGAAAGAGACGGATAAGAAGGAAGGTGGCGCCAAATGCTAAACCGATAATAAGACCAATCCAATATCCTTTTGCTGCCCAGTCCGTATACGTTGCTAATATGTAACCGAGAGGGAGACCGATTACCCAATAAGCGATTAATGTCATAATTAAGGAAACATTTACGTCTTTATAGCCACGTAGTGCCCCTTGTACAGGAGTTGCAATTGCATCTGAAATTTGAAATAAAATCGCAAATATAAGAAATTCTTTTGCTAAATGATGAACTTGTATATCTGTCGTATAAATAGAAGCAATTTCATCATCAAAGAAGTAAAGAAGAATGGAATATAATAGGGCGAATGCAAGTGCTAAGCCAATCCCAATAAACCCATATTGTTTTGCGTTATTATATCGTTTCGCTCCAACTTCGAATCCAACAGCGATAGTCATTGCCATTGCTAAACTTAAAGGCGTCATATATAGCAAGGAAGCGAAGTTCATAGCTGCTTGATGAGCTGCGATTGTTGTCGTACTAAAATTACTCATCATAAGTGTTACTGCAGCGAAAATACTCGTTTCAAAAAAGATAGCAAATCCGATAGGGACGCCAAGTTTTAAGAACTCTTTCCAACTAGAAAGAGAAGGGTGATATAACTGTTTAAAAATATGGAAAGATGCAAAAGGCTCTTTCGTACGAATAATCATAACGGTAATAATTAAAATGCACCAATAGGTTGCTGTAGAAGCAATTGCTGCTCCGACACCACCGAGTTTTGGAAAACCGAAATGCCCAAAAATTAATACATAATTTAATATTACGTTAATAGGTAATGATAGTAACGTAATAATCATCGTTGTGCGAGTTTTTCCTAATGCATCAATAAATCCACGTAAAACAGTGTAAGTAAATAAAGGAATAATTCCAATTGCAATAATACTTAAAAATTGTGCTGCAATACGTTCTACCGGTTCTTCTAATCGCATGCCATTTAAAATGGGTGTAACAGCGAAAAATCCAATAAGTATAACGACGAAGCTAGCGCAAATTGCTAAATAGACTGCTTGTATGACGACTTGGGGAACATCTTCTTTTTTCTTGGATCCAACGAGTTGCGCAACAATTGGAGTTGTAGCCATCAAAATACCTGTTAATCCCGTACTAACTGGAATCCATATACTCGTTCCGATAGCAACCCCTGCTAAATCAATAGGGCTTGCATGTCCTGACATTGTTGTATCAAAAAAGCTCATTGCAAATAATGACATTTGCGTAACAAAAATCGGGAAAAATAGTAATACAAATTGTTTTAATTTTTGTGAGAATGTACTAGTTTCTTTCATAAAATCCCCTTTCTACGTAAAAAAGAAAACTCTTACTATCATACAATTTAATCAAAAAATAGAAAAGGAATAAGTTTATTAAAACTACGGTTTGACTATAAAAAAGGATGCACTTTGAAAGGGGATAAGGTATTATGGTAAGGTATGAAAAAATTACATATTATTAGTTATTAAGGAGGCACTACTCGTGGCTGATTGGTTAATTGGAATAATCATGGGTGCTGTTGAAGGTTTAACAGAGTTTTTACCAGTTTCATCAACAGGGCATATGATTTTAACAGGTCATTTACTTGGATTTGACGATGAGAGAGCGAAAGTTTTCGAAGTTGTTATTCAATTGGGATCGATTTTAGCAGTTGTAGTTATATTTTGGAAGCGTCTATGGTCTTTAGTAGGTATAGGGAAAGTAACAGACGGACCATCGTTAAATTTATTACATATTATTATCGGAATGATTCCTGCCGGCGTACTTGGCGTATTGTTCCATAGTGCGATTAAAGAAGTTTTATTTGGGCCAGGCCCAGTTGTCATTAGCTTAGTGGCTGGTGGTATTTTAATGATTGTTGCTGAGAAGTTTTCAAAACCAAGTACAGCAAGAACATTAGATGAAATCACATATAAGCAAGCATTTACAATCGGAATGTTCCAATGTTTAGCGCTTTGGCCAGGATTTTCTCGTTCTGGTTCTACAATAAGTGGTGGTTTATTAGCTCGCGTGTCACATACAGCGGCAGCTGAATATACATTCATTTTAGCAGTACCAATGATGGTAGCTGCAAGTGGCTTAGATTTAATTAAAAGCTGGGATATATTAAGTGCGGCTGATATACCGCTATTTGCAACAGGATTTATTACGGCGTTCGTTGTTGCAATGCTTGCAATTGTTTCATTCTTAAAATTATTATCTCGTGTAAAACTAACACCGTTTGCTTACTACCGTTTCATTTTAGCTGCGGTATTCTATTTCTTCATTATGTAAGAAATAAATTCTTGGTAACACCCTATAGAATAGACATTTGAAAAAAGTCTATTCTATAGGGTGTTTTTTATCGTGAGAGAAAATTTTTACTCTCATATACTTGTATTTCACCATATGAAATATGACATAATGATGTCGATATAATAATTTTAAGGAAATCGATAGTGTATTTGAGAGGGGCAGTTTAGTGAGTTTTGCAATAGAAATAGTAATTCCAGCACCAATTGATGTTGTATTTGATTATGTAAATAATGACGAGAAAATAATGGAATGGAGTACCTTTATGGTGGAAAATAGGTATCCTCCACATGTAGATGTAAATAATCCTCGTGAAGGTGATAAATATATATCCGTGCAAAAGATGGGGAAGAAAATATATGAGCTTGAGGCAGAAATTTTAGAGTGTGAAGCACCTTATATCGTATCAATTGGATGTGAAATGAAGCAAGGCTATACAGCCGCAACTTATATGTTAGAAGAGGATGAGGAAGGTACATCACTTACTTTAATTATAGAATTTGAACCGAAGAATTTTTTATATAAGATTATGTATAAGTTGACTGGATGGATGACCCGTGCAGTATATATGGGTGAAATGGAACGGTTAGCAGAGTGCGTAGATGCTGCATATTCTCAGAAAAAGGATTGTAATTTTGCTTAATAAAAAACCTGCCGAAATCGGCAGGTTTTATTTTACTACTTTCTCAATCATACTTTCCATTACATGTTCCCAAAGAGAAGTGTCATCAGCTAATGTGGCACGGAAATTAGCGTACATTTCTTTTTGTTTCTCTTCGAATGTTGGATCTTCTTTTTCAGGCAATGTAGCGCGCATTGAAGTTACTAACTCTTGTACTTTTGGAGCACGTGGTCCCCAAACGGCTTGTTCGTTTCCATCTTTATCAATGAAAATAAAGATTGGAATCGCACGTGCTGTTCCGTTTGTTAAATATTGATCCATTAATTCTAAGTTTTCATCGCGAATTAATAATGACATATCAATATTTGCAACTTCAGAAATTCGTTTCATAACAGGCACGCATAAAAGAGCATCGCCACACCAATCAGCTGTTAATACGATAACACGCCAGCCATCATTTTGACGTTCTTCTAATACAGGAAGTAATTCATTTGGAATTAAAAAGTTATTGTAAATGTGCAGTAGCTCGTATTGATTTACTTTCATTTCATTCACATATGTATCAAAGGACATACCTTTATCAGCCCATTTTTGTAAGTTCATAAGTAACACCTCTTTCGTATGATTTGTTTTCATTGTACCAATTTTTATATAGAAAAGCTTGTATTCTTACTCTTTCTTGTCACTTAATAATTTACTTAATAGGAAAAAGAATAGTACGACACATAATTCAGCTATGTTGGATAGTTGCACGCTCTCTATCCAATCGTCAGCGGTATGAATGACGAACCAATCTAGCGTAATTTCAATGATTGCGAAAAGAGTAATAGAAAGCCAATTTGGCATGTTTTGTGTCATTGGATATAGCAGTGCCTTGAAGAAACCGAAGATGAAAAATGTAATACCGTCTAAGAAAGTAATTAATAAAAAAAATAGAAGTAAGGCAGTGCGCGACCTATACTCTACACCAGTAATATGAAAGATTCCTACATATACAAAAAATATAAATGCAAAAATTACAATGAGGAACAGAATAACAAAACCAATAATCAAAGTTTTATCTTTTAGATTGAAATTCGAAAATTTGTCTTCTTCACCCATTATCCTAACTCCTTTTTTTGGAAATTCAACTTCATTTTATCATGAAATATCTATTAAAAAACTACGAATTATGGGAAAATAAGGTGACAAAAAGTAAGATTTCATGTAAAATTATTAATAAGGTTTTTATTTAATCAAATGAAATAAAAGGGGCTGTCAAAGTTGTCTCAAAATCGAGAGCAATTAATGGAAGAACTATCGACAAATGTTTTTGCTATGTTCCGCACGTTGCGTAATGATATTGGAAAAATATTTGGTGGTTACATACCGTGGAATGAGTTCATCGTTCTTAGAATATTGAATCGTACGAATAAAGAAATGGTATCACGTGTGGCGAATGAGTTAAATGTGTCGAATAGTCATATTACAGCTGTTACAGAAAAATTAATTAATAAAGGTTTTGTAACTCGTTCACGTTCTACGTCAGATCGCCGAGTTGTATATTTGGAGATTACTGAACAAGGAAAAGATTTAGTTGCAAAAATGGAAGGTGCAAAAAAACAATATTTGCAAGAAAGATTTTCTACGCTCTCAGAAGAAGAAATGAATATAATGATATCTATTTCTAAAAAACTTATTTAAGTTATTATAAGTAAGAAAACGCTTACACTCCGAAAAAGAAGACTTTCCTTATATGAGGAAGGTCTTTTTTCGTATGTAAAAGATTATAAAAAAGAAAATATGTAACATACTACTAATAAAGGAAGGGGGCAGAAATATGACAAATCGAAATGGTAGTAAAGGGAGCGGAAATCAAAGCTCACCGAAATCAGGGCAATTTCAACAAGAGTTTAGTGCAGAATTTGAAACTGGTAACGATAATAAAGGAAAAGAATATCGTTCGAAAAAGGGAAGTAAATCAAAAAAGGAGTGAATCATTTCACTCCTTTTTTTGATTTAAGATGCGGCAGATTGATCTGTATTATATTTTTCTTCTGATTTTGCGACAATCATTGCACAAATTGCATCACCAGAAATATTTACAGCTGTTCTTGACATATCTAGAATGCGGTCAATACCGATAATTAAGGCAATACCTTCTACCGGTAGATTGACTTGATTTAAAACCATCGTCAGCATTACAAGGCCAACACCTGGTACACCAGCAGTGCCGATACTAGCTAGTACAGCAGTTAATACGACTACAGCTAGTTGGGAAATAGTAAGTTCAACGCCGTATACTTGAGCGATAAATACAGTTGCTACACCTTGCATAATGGCAGTACCATCCATATTAATTGTTGCACCTAGTGGTTGTACAAAAGAGCTGATTGCTTTTGGAACACCAAGCTTCTCTTGTGCGGTTTTCATTGCAAATGGAAGAGATGCATTAGAGCTAGATGTACTAAATCCAATCGCCATTACTGGTCCGAAATGTTTAAAGAAACGGACAATGCTTTCTTTTGCTAATACTTTTAATAAGCCACCATATACGAAGACGCCGTGAATAATAAGTACTAGCATAACGACAATCATATACTTGAACATCGCAGCGACGCCTGCAAGACCCATTTTACCGACGGATGAAGCAAGCAACCCAAATGTTCCGATTGGAGCTAATTTCATAACGAGATTAACGAGATACATCATTAATTCGTTGCCCTGTTCAAGTAATGAATGAATACTTTGGACACGTTTTCCTAAAATAGCTATACCAAGTCCAATTAATACGGCAAAGGCAATAATTTGTAACATGTTTCCATCAGCCATCGCTTTTGCTGGGTTATCTGGTACGATATTTAGCAATGTATCGACGAAAGATGTTTCGGTTTTTGCACCTTCATATTTAAGCCCTTCGGTTTTAAAATTACCACCAGATCCTGGTTGTATAATCAGTGCAAATGTAACTGCAATAGAGATGGCAACGGCTGTAGTTACAAGAAAGAATGAAATTGATTTTAAACCGATTCTTCCAAGTTGCTTCGGGTCCCCAAGACCAGCAGCTCCAAGTACGATAGAAATGAATACAACAGGGACAACTAGCATTTTAATGAGGCGAATAAACAATTGACCAAGTGGATTGAACACATATTGATTTAATGGTTCAAAAATGGATGGTGCAGCTAAATTTAAAGTGAGTCCGACAACTAAACCGAGAAATAATGCAATTAAGATTGCTTTTGTTTGTTTCAATAAAACCCCCTCCTTATTTTTGTGAAATTACTTTCTACATTAATTGTACCGAAAAACTACCTATTTTGACAATATTTTCTGAATATTTTGCATGAAAAGTATCTATTTAAATATAGATTGCTTTTACGAAAGTAAGCAGAAAAAGCTAAATAAACTATTTAGAAAACAAAATAGACCATCACACAGGATGGTCTAGGGAAGGGGACAATTTATGTCAATTTAATTAGGGATGGAAGTTGTTCAAGACACTGGGGAATGTCTTATAAATTAGGG
>NZ_JAQFPJ010000015.1:0-99592 GCF_027712065.1 Bacillus cereus group sp. BcHK124 | reverse complement strand
TTGCGAGAACACGATGAAGCACTAACTTGTGTAAATTTGATTGAATTGTATAGATTTAGTTAAGTTTATCGTATCGGATGCTTGGGGGAAGATGTTAAGAAGTTTACGTTTAAAAATTGCGGTAGTATTTTCGGTACTTATTTCTATGATGTTCGTAATATTAGGTACAGCTATGTATCAATTACAGAAAGAGAAGGAAGTGCGCTCCTTAGACCAGTATTCTCAAAATACGATGGATCTTGTGACAGAGCAGTTAACTGCATTTATGCAGCGAATTGAAGAAGATATGGGTCATTATGGGAGTCATGATGATATTCAAAACATGTTACAAGATGGAGTGACTCCAGAAGAAGAGAGCTTTATTTTAAAAGAATTTTCAAGGTTTAAAAAGAACCATCCTGATATTTTAGATGTATACATTGGGACAAAAGATAAAAAAACGTTGAGTGCAAATCTTGCTGACGGAGGAAAAGTACCAGAAGGGTATGATCCAACGAGTCGTCAGTGGTATAAAGCATCAGAATCCGATACAAAATCGATTATTTGGGGGCAACCACAATATGAAATTGCGACAGGTAAGTTAAGTATTGGGGTTTCAAAAGCTATTGTCGGACAAGATGGTTCAGTATTAGGGGTAGTAGCAATGGATGTATCACTAGGAACAATCCAAAAGCTACTCCATAATATTCAATATAATAATGGCGGAGAAATGTTTATCGTAAATGATAAAAATATTGCTATTGTATATCCAGAGAAAGTAGGAAAAGATGTTTCAAAAGAATCACTTGTAAAAAGTTTGAATAAAGATGAAACAAAATTTGCAGTGACGACATTAGGAGGGAACGATGTAGTAGCCTATAGTCAACTGTTTGATAAGATGAAATGGAAAATTGGGATTGTTTATCCGAAGGACACGATTGATGGGCTATTAAATAGTACGAGAAATACAGTCATTATAATGGCATGTATTAGCTTATTCGTTGGAATTGCAGCTTCATACTTGTTCTCAAGAAGGTTAGCAAGACCGCTGCAACTATTAACGAATCACGTTCAAAAAGTAGCAGAAGGTGATTTAACGTTGCAAATGAAAGTGACAAGTAAGGATGAAGTTGGAGAACTGACGAACCATTTTAATCATATGGTTGAGCAAATGAATGAAATGGTAAGCAAAATTAAAAATAGTGTATCAACCGTGCAACAATCAACGAATAATCTACATTATTTAACGAATGAGACTGTAGCAGCTAGTAGAGAAGTGTCAGGTGCAATGGATGACGTGAGCGGAGGAGCTTCTACGCTTGCTAATAGTGTAGATGAAGTTTCAGAGCAGCTCGAGAATATGGCGCAGTCAGTGGAACAAATGAATAATTCTGTTAGTGAAATAAAAGGTGTGGCTGGCAAAGCTGAAGAGGCATCTAAGCAAGGATTAAATACGATGCGTAATTTAGTTCGTACGAGGGGCCAATCCTCTTCGATTGTTGTTCATACAGAGGAAGCATCTGGAAAGTTAGAGCAAAGGGTTGGATCGATTCAAAATGTTGTAGAGCTTATAAAAGGTATTTCAGATCAAACGAATTTACTTGCTTTAAATGCTTCAATCGAGGCGGCACGTGCGGGTGAACAAGGTAAGGGCTTTGCTGTTGTTGCGGAAGAGGTTCGGAAATTAGCGGAACAATCAAAAGAAGCAACAGTAGAAATTGCGACGATGATTGGTGATGTACAAGTAGAGGTAAGACGAGTTGTAGAAGTTGTAAGTAAATTGAAAGACATTGCGGATATACAAAATAATGTTACGACAGAAGCAGAGGCGGAATTCCGTACCATTATGTCAGTTGTAAATACAATTAGTACTTCAGTGGAACAAATTGTAGAAGAGGTACATAACATCGGTCACGAGCAAGGAGAAATTACAGCGGTCATGCATACAATCGCTGGTACGAGTCAAGAAAGCGCAGCTGTTTCGGAAGAAGTAAATGCTGCAACTGAATCACAAGTGAACCATCTAGAAAAGGTAGCTCATACGATGGAAAGCTTGACGGAGCATATGAGAGACTTAGAAAGATTAGTTGAGCAGTTTAAAATAGAGGAATAACAAATTAGTAAAATGATGCGTATTTCGGTAAAATAGACAATGGATATATAAGAAGCAAGTATAGGAGGAAGACTACTATGGCAATTGTTGACGTATCGATTATTCCAGTAGGAACAAGTAATCCAAGTGTGAGTGAATATGTAGCAGAAGTACAAAAGGTGCTAGAGAAAAACTCAGATCGTGTGAAATATCAATTAACACCAATGAATACAATTATTGAAGGAGATCTTCCTGTCATTCTAGAAGTAATTCAACAAATGCATGAAGTTCCATATACGAAAGGTGCACAGCGCGTTGCAACAACAATTCGTATCGATGATCGTCGTGATAAAGTAAGCACAATGGAGAAGAAATTAAACTCTGTTCGATCAAAATTATAAAGAAAAGCAGCGATCTTCGCTGCTTTTTTCATATAGGAGGTAGATAAGATGAGTGAAAAGTTTAACGAACAATTTGACGGGTTGTTAGAGAAATACACGGAACTATTACTTGGAGAGAGCAATGAAGAGAGAAAAGAACAGGTGCAGAAGTGGGCACTGTATTCTTACATAGCGAAGACGATGCCGGCTTTAGTGAAGCATTGGAACGAGACGTATCCCGATGCGAAAGAAGAGATGGTGCAGTTAATTACACATATTAAAAGGCTGAATGAAGAGAAGAGAAATGAGCAATAAAAAAACTCGAGGTAAATATAATCTCAAGTTTTCTGTATTAATATCCTCATATAATTTACATGGAATATAAAGGGTTTTATAGGCATGTCGAATATTTTCGGCATGCCTATTTTGTGCCTATTAAACTCTATTTTTCTAAATGTCGAAAAATATTTCAGTCATATTTATAAGCGAGAATATAGGTTTTTAAATGTTTTTATAGTATTTTATAAATTATCTAAATAATTATTTGTATCCAATAATTTTAAACAATGATATAATTTCGAAGAGGGGTAAAAAACAGATAAATTAAGTCATAGGGGTGAATTACATGGAACAATTAATGCGAAATTCGTTTCTTTTCTTATCTAAAAATAAAGCGCTAACAAAACTGGCTAAAAAGTACGGTTTACGCTTTGGTGCAGGTCGCTTTGTCGCAGGGGAGACAATTGAATTAGCGACAGCAGCTATTAAACAATTAAACAAGCAAGGACTTTGCGTAACAATCGATTATTTAGGGGAATTCGTTGATAATGAAGCGGAAGCAAATGAAATGGCTAACCAATCGATTGAAGCAATCCGTGCAATTGGAAGAGAAGGTCTTGATTCGCAACTTTCTTTAAAGATGACTTCTATGGGGCTAGATATCTCTGATGAAATCGTAATGAACAATATGCGCCGCATTTTAGAAGCTGCAAAAGAAAATGGTGTGTTCGTTACAATTGATATGGAAGATTATACACGCTGTGGAAAAACAATTGATATCTTTAAACAGTTAAAGTCTGAGTACGATAATATTGGTACTGTTATTCAAGCTTACCTATATCGTACAGAAAAAGATATTGAGGACTTAAATGCTTATAATCCTAATTTACGTCTTGTAAAAGGGGCTTATAAAGAACCTGAAGAAGTGGCGTTCCCGGACAAGAAAGATGTAGATGACAATTATAAAAAGATTATTAAAATGCACTTATTAAATGGAAATTATACTGCAATTGCTTCACATGACGAAGCGATTATTGAATATACAAAAAAACTTGCCGAAGAACACAACATTCCAAGGGATCAATTTGAATTCCAGATGTTATACGGTATTCGTAATGAGCGTCAACTTGAGCTAGTAAAAGAAGGTTACAAAATGCGTGTTTACGTACCTTATGGAAACGACTGGTATGGTTACTTCATGCGTCGTCTAGCAGAGCGTCCAGCAAACGTTGCGTTCGTATTAAAAGGTATGGTTAAAAAATAACCAAGGAGAAAATACTCCTTGGTTATTTTAATTGCTGAAATGCGTAATGTGCCATTTTCTTCGTATCAGGATACAGTTGCTTGCGAGTGGAAGATAATACAACATTAATGACGCGTTTACCGTCTTTCTCATCCACTGTTACGACTGTATATTTTCCGAGTGCTGATAGACCGCTTTTACTTCCAATTGCATATGGATCGTCATATAGTTCTTCTCGTCCATAGTTTGCAATCTTTGGAGAGCGTTCTGAAGTATGTAGAGTTGTACGCGTTGAATTCATATATTCTAAAACAACTGGGTACTTTAATGCTTCTTTCGTAATTATAGCAATGTCATATGGTGATACTTTGTTTCCTAGTGCATCAGCACCACTTGCGTTTTTGAAAGTCGCATGCTTTGTACCAAGTTCCTTCGCTCTAGCATTCATCATTTTTACAAATTCATTTTTTGATCCTGCAATATGTTCTGCAATGGATTCAGCTATTGGGTCTGCACTAATGATAAGCATCAGTTTTAATGCCTCATCACGTTTTAACTTTTCCCCAGCACGAAGTTTAATTTTCTTACTTTGGCTTTCTGTTTTAATTGCGTTTTCTGTAACTGTAATTTCTTCATCTTCTTTTACATTCTCTAGTAAAAGAAGGGTTGTCATCATTTTGGCTATACTAGCCGGATAAGAGCGTTCGTCCTCTCTTTTTCCATACAAAATTTCACCTGTGTCTGCATCAATTGTAATGCCGTATTGCCCAGTGATATTAGGTTGATCAGCTCTTACAGCTTGTTGCCTTTGTGCGTAAGAGAAGAAAATCATCCCTGTAAATAGTGTGGCAATCATTACAATCATAACTATTGTTCGTTTCATTATAATTCCCTCATTTGTTACAAATAAATTGGGCAGAAAAAGCAGCCATTACCCATTATGCCACGTTCTCTGCCCAAAAATATAGCGTTATTTTTCGCCCATATTATGCTTCTTATATTGTTGGTTATTACCTTGACGTCCTTTTTCTACGCCTCGATCAGTTGGGCCAGCGTTTCCTGTCACACTTGCTGCGCTAATTCCAGCCTTTGAAGGGTTCTTCTTAAGTTTTGCCATATATATTCCTCCAGTTTCGTCAGATTATAAAAAGGGAAAGTGTATTTTAGTGAAGAAAATACATATATAGCATGGGCAAATAAAAGAAAAATATTTATTTCAGAAAATTTTATCAATAAATATATTGCGAAAATTTAAACAGTATCATATATTTATTAGTAGAGGCTCACTCATTGATTGCGACTTATGTCGAAAAATTGAATGAGCATTCATTCAAGAATAGGGGGAGAATTGGATGTTCCAAATTAAAAAGGCTGCTGTTCTAGGGTCAGGCGTAATGGGTTCAGGAATTGCGGCACACTTAGCTAATATTGGTATTCCGACATTATTGCTTGATATTGTACCACCTGCGCTTACGAAAGAAGAAGAAGCGAAGGGACTTACATTAGAACATAAAAGTGTGAGAAATCGTTTTAGTAATACGGCGCTGCAAAAACTATTAAAGCAAAAACCAGCTCCTCTGACAGTGAAAGGAAATTTAGCACTGATTGAAGCAGGTAACTTAGAAGATGACCTTGAGCGTCTAGCTGATGTAGATTGGATTATTGAAGTAGTAGTTGAAAACTTAGATATTAAAAAGAAACTATTTGAAAAAGTAGATGCTGTTCGTAAACCGGGTTCTATCGTGAGCTCGAATACGTCAGGCATTTCAGTTGAAAAAATGGCAGAAGGTCGTTCAGATGACTTCCAGAAACACTTCTTAGGCACACACTTTTTTAACCCACCACGATATTTAAAACTTCTAGAGGTAATACCGACGAAAGAAACTGATCCACAAGTATTAAGCTTCATGAAACTATTTGGCGAAGACGTTCTTGGAAAAGGCGTTGTTATCGCAAAAGATACACCAAACTTTATTGGAAACCGCATCGGTACGTACGGTTTATTAGTAACTCTTCAAGAGATGGTAAAACGCGGCTATAGCATTGGGGAAGTTGATTCAGTAACAGGCCCACTTATTGGTCGTCCGAAGAGCGCAACGTTCCGTACATTAGATGTTGTCGGTTTAGATACATTCGTACACGTTGCAAATAACGTATATGAAAACGTACAAGAAGAAGAGCGCGATGTATTTAAAGTACCAGCTTTCATGCATGACATGCTTGATAAAAAATGGCTTGGAAGCAAAACAGGTCAAGGCTTCTTCTTAAAACAAGGAAAAGAAATTTTAGAATTAAATCCAGAAACGATGGAGTACGAAGCTCGTAAAAAATTAAAAGCTGCATCGATCGAGTTAAGTAAACAAGAAAAAGGTTTATCGAATAAATTGAAAGCGCTTGTATATGCGAAAGACCGCGCAGGAGAGTTGTTATGGAATATCATCACACCGACTCTTTTATACTCTGCAAAACTTCATAAAGAAATTGCTGACGATATCGTTGCAATTGACCAAGCGATGAAGTGGGGCTTCGGCTGGGAGCAAGGACCGTTTGAAGTTTGGGATGCAATCGGCGTTGAAAAGTCCGTTCAAAAGATGGAAGAAAACGGCGTAGTTGTTCCTGCTTGGGTGAAAGAAATGTTAGAGAAAGGTTTCACTACTTTCTACAAACATGATAACGGAGATAGCTACTATTACGATAATGGCGAATATAAGCTAATCGAACGTAATAAAAAAGCAATTTCTCTTAAGCAATTAAAAGCGAAAAATGGCGTATTAAAGAAAAATAGCGGAGCGAGCTTAATTGATTTAGGAGACGGCATCCTTTGTTTAGAATTCCATTCGAAGAGCAATGCAATCGGTATGGATATTACGCAAATGATTAACTACGCTGTTGATGAAGTAGAAAAGAATTATAAAGGTCTTGTTATCGGTAACCAATCGAAGAACTTCTGCGTTGGTGCGAACTTAGCAATGATCTTAATGGAAGCACAAGACGACAACTACTTTGAAATTGAGTTAGTTGTGAAAAACTTCCAAGATGCAATGATGAAAATTAAATACTCTTCTAAGCCAGTTGTAGCAGCACCATATGGTATGACGCTTGGCGGAGGTACAGAAGTTTGCTTACCAGCAGCGAGCATTCAAGCTTCTAGTGAAACGTATATGGGCTTAGTAGAAGTTGGTGTTGGCTTAATCCCTGGCGGAGGCGGTAATAAAGAGCTATACATTAAACACTTAAATAAAATGGCAAATGGCGTAGAGTTCGATCTACAAAAAGTTGCAAATAAAGTGTTTGAAACAGTCGCAATGGCGAAAGTTTCAACTTCAGGACAAGAAGCGATTTCTCATAACTTCTTAGGTGATAAAGATGGTATTAGTGTGAATGGTGATCACTTACTATACGATGCGAAACAGAAAGCACTTGCTTTATATGAAGCTGGTTATAAAGCGCCGATTCGTAAAAAGATACCGGTTGTTGGTGAAACAGGATATGCAACTCTTGCACTTGGTGCAGAAGCAATGCATTTATCTGGTTATATTTCAGAGTACGATCTTCACATTGCGAAGAAACTTGCATATGTCATCGCGGGCGGAAAAGTGCCGTATGGAACAGAAGTTGATGAGCAGTATTTATTAGATGTAGAACGTGAAGCATTTATTAGCTTAGTAAGTGAGATGAAATCACAAGCAAGAATGCAGCACATGCTTGTAAAAGGAAAGCCATTACGTAACTAATAACGAGGGGAGATATCGTTCATGAGAGAAGCTGTCATTGTTGCGGGAGCAAGAACACCAATTGGAAAAGCAAAGAGGGGTTCATTAAAAACAGTTCGTCCTGACGATCTAGGGGCGTTAGTAGTAAAGGAAACGTTAAAGCGTGCGAATTATGAAGGACCAATCGATGATTTAATTTTCGGTTGTGCGATGCCAGAAGCAGAGCAAGGTTTAAATATGGCTCGTAATATCGGCGGATTAGCAGGACTTTCTTACGATGTTCCAGCTATTACAATTAACCGTTACTGTTCTTCAGGTTTACAAAGTATCGCTTACGGAGCAGAGCGCATTATGCTTGGGCACTCGGAAGCTGTATTATCAGGCGGAGCGGAATCAATGAGTTTAGTTCCAATGATGGGACACGTTGTTCGTCCAAATAGTCGCCTTGTAGAAGCAGCTCCAGAATATTATATGGGTATGGGACATACAGCAGAGCAAGTTGCTGTGAAATATGGAATTTCTCGTGAAGAGCAAGATGCATTTGCAGTACGAAGTCATCAACGTGCTGCGAAAGCATTAGCTGCAGGAAACTTTGCTGATGAAACAGTACCTGTAGATGTAACGTTACGTACTGTTGGATCAAATAACAAACTGCAAGAAGAAACAATCACTTTCACGCAAGACGAAGGTGTAAGAGCAGAAACGACGCTAGACATTTTAGGTAAATTACGTCCAGCATTTAACGTTCGCGGTTCTGTAACGGCTGGTAACTCTTCACAAATGAGTGATGGTGCAGCATCTGTATTATTAATGGACCGTGAAAAAGCAGTAAGCGATGGTATGAAGCCACTTGCGAAATTCCGTTCATTTGCAGTAGCGGGTGTACCACCAGAAGTAATGGGAATTGGCCCAATCGCAGCAATTCCGAAAGCATTAAAACTAGCTGGCTTAGAGTTATCTGATATCGGCCTATTCGAACTAAATGAAGCATTCGCTTCACAATCGATCCAAGTTATTCGTGAACTTGGTTTAGATGAAGAAAAAGTAAACGTAAACGGCGGTGCAATCGCACTTGGACATCCACTTGGCTGTACAGGAGCAAAACTAACACTATCTCTTATTCACGAAATGAAACGCCGCAACGAACAATTCGGTATCGTAACAATGTGTATCGGCGGCGGAATGGGAGCTGCGGGAGTGTTTGAATTACTATAAAAAAAGTGCAGGTGGCTTGCTCAGAACAGGAGGGCGTTGGAAGCCCTGACGAAGAGGCGCTTTTTGCCTCACAGGAAGGGGTGAAACGACCGACTGTTCTAGCCACCGGAACTGGATTATAAAAAAAGTGCAGGTGGCCCGTTCAGAACGAGACGTCACCAATGCAAAGAATGGAAGCAACAAAGGTTTATAAAAACAAAAGGGAGAGCCAGCTTCTTTCAAAATGAGAGAAGCGGCTTATGAAAATATGAAGGAGGAAATTTTCATGGAAAAAACAGTAGGAAGTGCAGTTAAAGGCGGTAGCTTTTTAGTAGATGAGATTACAATTGATCAAGTGTTTACGCCAGAAGATTTTTCATCTGAGCATAAAATGATTGCAAAAACGACAGAGGACTTTATCGTAAATGAAGTTCTTCCAGAGCTTGAATATTTAGAGCAACATGAGTTTGATCGTTCTGTTCGTCTTTTAAAAGAAGCTGGGGAACTTGGTTTATTAGGCGCTGATGTACCAGAAGAGTACGGCGGAATTGGTCTTGATAAAGTAAGCTCAGCGTTAATCGCAGAGAAATTCTCTCGCGCTGGTGGCTTTGCAATTACTCACGGTGCTCACGTAGGTATCGGATCTTTACCAATCGTATTATTCGGTAACGAAGAGCAAAAGAAAAAGTATTTACCATTACTTGCAACTGGTGAAAAATTAGCTGCATACGCATTAACAGAGCCAGGTTCAGGATCTGACGCATTAGGTGCAAAAACAACGGCACGTTTAAACGCAGAAGGTACACATTACGTATTAAACGGTGAAAAACAGTGGATTACAAACTCTGCATTCGCTGACGTATTTGTTGTATATGCAAAAATTGATGGAGAGCATTTCTCAGCATTTATCGTAGAGAAAGACTATGCTGGTGTATCTACAAGCCCAGAAGAAAAGAAAATGGGTATTAAATGTTCTTCAACTCGTACGTTAATTTTGGAAGATGCGTTAGTACCGAAAGAAAACTTACTTGGTGAAATCGGTAAAGGTCATATTATCGCATTCAACATTTTAAATATCGGTCGTTATAAATTAGGTGTTGGTACAGTTGGATCTGCGAAACGTGCAGTAGAAATTTCAGCCCAATATGCAAACCAACGTCAACAGTTCAAACAACCAATCGCTCGCTTCCCATTAATTCAAGAGAAACTTGCGAATATGGCAGCAAAAACATATGCAGCTGAAAGCTCTGTATATCGTACAGTAGGCTTATTCGAAAGCCGCATGAGCACATTATCTGAAGAAGAAGTAAAAGATGGTAAAGCAGTAGCAGCTTCTATCGCTGAATATGCAATCGAGTGCTCTTTAAATAAAGTATTCGGTTCTGAAGTACTAGACTATACAGTAGATGAAGGTGTTCAAATTCACGGTGGTTACGGATTTATGGCAGAATACGAGATTGAAAGAATGTACCGCGATTCTCGTATTAACCGTATTTTCGAAGGAACGAACGAAATTAACCGCCTAATCGTACCAGGTACGTTCTTACGTAAAGCGATGAAAGGTGAATTACCACTTCTTCAAAAAGCACAAAAATTACAAGAAGAGTTAATGATGATGATGCCAGAAGAAGTAGGCGATGAGCCATTAGCACTTCAAAAGTATTTAGTAACTAATGCGAAGAAAATTGGCTTAATGGTAGCTGGATTAGCTGCTCAAAAATACGGTAAAGCATTAGATAAAGAGCAAGAAATTCTTGTGAATATCGCTGATATCGTAAGTAACCTATACGCAATGGAGTCAGCTGTTCTTCGTACAGAAAAAGCAATCAAAACGACTGGTCTTGAAAAGAATAAACAAAAAGTGTTATACACTGAAGTATTCTGCCAAGAAGCATTCAACGAAATCGAAGCAGATGCGAAAGAAACACTTATCGCAGTTGAAAACGGCGACATGCTACGCATGATGTTATCATCATTACGTAAATTAACTCGCCACACACCACTTAACGTAATTCCGAAGAAGCGTGAAATCGCTGCGAAAATTTTAGAAGATGAGCGTTACACAGTTTAATATCTTTAAAGAACAGTAGTCGTTTATACGACTACTGTTCTTTTTTTTGAAAAAAATAAATTTTTAGTGACATAAAACTAATGCCATTAGTATAATAAAACTAATAGCATTAGTTTTCGTGAAAGGGAGATGGGAATATGAGAATGATACATGAAAAAACGGTATATCAATTGTCATTTTTGCCAAGAGTGTTTCCTGTGAATTGTTACTTTGTGGAGGAAGAAGATGGTTTAACTTTAATTGATACGGCTTTGCCATATAGCGCAAAAGGTATTTTGCAGGCGGCTGAGAAAATAGGAAAACCAATTACTAAGATTGTATTAACACATGCGCATGATGATCACATCGGTGCATTAGATGCATTAAAGGAAGTACTTCCTCATGTTCCAGTCTATATTTCTAAGAGGGACGCAAAGCTGTTAGAAGGAGATACGACGTTACAAAAGGATGAACCGAATATACCGATAAAAGGCGGTGTACCTAAAAAAGTAAAAACGGTACCTGATGTTTTATTGGAAGATGGCGACCGAGTTGGATCGCTTCTTGCGATTATGACACCGGGACATACGCCAGGCTCCATGTCGTTTCTTGATGTACGAAATAAAGCTCTTATTGTTGGGGATGCATTCCAAACGAGAGGAGGTACGGCTGTTTCGGGACAAATGAAATTTTGGTTTCCGTTTCCAGCGATAGCAACGTGGAGTAAAGAAATATCATTACAAAGTGCAGAGAAGCTAAGAGAATATGAGCCGTCCTTGCTTGCGGCAGGGCATGGGAAAATGATAAACGATCCAGGGGCTGTCATAGAGCTTGCTATTAAGGAAGCTAAGCGAAATATAGAAAGTAGAAAAGAGGGTTAATTTATGTCACCAAGAATCGGACTTACATTACAGAAAATTGTAGAAACAGCAGCAGAAATTGCAGATACAAATGGAATACAAGAAGTAACGTTAGCTTCATTAGCGCAAACATTAGGGGTACGTTCACCTTCGCTATACAATCATGTGAAAGGCTTACAAGATGTACGGAAACATCTTGGTATTTACGGAATCAAGCAGCTGTATAACAAACTGGAAGAAGCGGCCGAGGGTAAACGGATGGATGAAGCAATTCATGCTTTAGGAGAAGCATATGTAGCATTCGTACGCAAACACCCTGGACTATATGAAGCAACCTTTTTACGAGATGAAGAAGTAAGAAAAGCAGGTGATGGGATTGTAAAGCTTTGTCTTCAAGTTTTACAACAGTACGGCTTAGAAGGGGAAAATGCACTTCATGCGACACGTGGATTCAGAAGTATTTGTCACGGGTTTGCGTCGATTGAACAGCAGGGCGGATTTGGTTTGCCGTTAGATTTGGATATAAGTTTACATGTATTGTTGGAAATGTTTATTAAAGGATTACGTGGAATGAGAGAGTGAATAAGAGGAGAAAAACATGAATTTGTCGCTGAGCATGCTTTTTATATAGTAGGGCTTTGATTTGCTGGAGGGACAATGACAAAAGGATGTGAAGTGAAATGTTTGCAGGACATTTTGGCTTAGCGGCAGTAGTAAAAGCCAAATCACCTAAACTACCACTTTGGGCTCTTATGGTAAGCTCACAATTGTTGGATATCATTTTTTTGCCGCTGTATATTTTAGAAGTAGAGACAATTGAACCTATTAATAGGAATAGTTATGGTGAGGCAATCATTCATGCGGATTACACACATTCTTTAATAGGAGCACTGTTTATTGCTTTTGTTGCAGGAATAGTGGGGAAAAGGTTTTGGGGAAAGCGGAGTGGTTTTGTTATAGGGGCTGTAGTTTTTAGTCATTGGATTTTAGATTTACTTGTGCACCGTGCTGATTTGCCGTTACTTCCGGGCAATTACGGGGATTTACCTATGCTTGGTTTTGGATTGTGGAGATTTCCGGCTATTAGTATCATATTGGAATGTATTCTTATTGCGATAGGAGGTATATTATACTTCCGTTTTATCGTTTCAAGTGCGGGCGCACAAAAGAAGTTTATAGCACGATTAACTGGCGGATTGGTAGTTGGAGTATTAATTCTTTCGTTGCTTATCAGTATAGTGTCTTGAATATGGATAACTGGGAACCTTAGAAGCGATTCTAAGGTTTTTTAGTGCGTATGAGTCCAAAAGATTAGATGAGAAAGAGCCTCTAGTGGTTTAGAGGCTCTTTCTTGTTACATGATATTATTTTGCAGGTTTGAAAAATGTGTATATGGCTAAGAAAAAGCAAACGAAACTGAATACGATAGGATCTTGATATGGACTAGGCTCAGAGCCCTTCTGGATTTCTGTAAGGAAGTCATGTGTTTTCATGTTCATTGCTCCTTTATATAAGAATACGTTTAATGAAACTAATACTTACTAATAGAGTTGCACTAATAAATACTAAGAAAAACGTAGTGTTACGATTTTTATAATTGTTAAGTGTTATAAATAAAAAGCAAATGAGAAATAACATATGTAACGGTATAGAAGTGAGTAATGGCTTTAAAGTTAATATATCAATCAACAATTTTACATAGAGGATTGCGTAAATGATAAAGAAGGTAACTTTAACATATTTTTGCATGAGCACACCTACCATGGTTTGTTTGAGGATTATACTGTTATTATAAGGTTAGCTTTTGAATATTTTTATTTTTCTGTAATTATAACATTTTTTTGTATTTATAAATAGATGTGATTGATTTGAAATGTAAGAAAGCTTTTTCATGAATACGATTTAAAAAGAGCAGAATACTAAAGAAGAATGAAAGAAGAAAGGTAGGAGTATTCCATGCAAAATTTAACAGAGCTTGAAGTAGAAAACTTACGTCATTTAATTGGTGGACACGCAACAATTATTAACAAGTTGGAGCAGTATGCACAGACATGTACAGATCCACAACTGAAACAAATGCTACAAAAAGATGCGCAAGATGCACGAAATACGAAACAACAATTAATGACTTTCTTAGGATAGGAGGAAGCGAAAGATGAATGAAAAAGATATGGTAAATGATTATTTAGCAGGATTAAATGCAAGTTTAACAAGTTATGCAAATTATATTGCTCAGTCTGATAATGAACAGTTACACCAAACGTTAATTCAAATTCGTAATCAAGATGAAATGCGCCAACGTAATATGTATGAGTACGCAAAGCAAAAGAGTTATTACAAACCGGCAGCACCTGCAAATCCGATGATTGTACAACAATTAAAAAGCCAATTAAGTGCGGAATAACAGGAAAAAGAAAACGAGCGAATCTATTCGCTCGTTTTCTTTTTGTATATGTCAATAAATACATAATAAATATTTTTCCAGTTGTAACAAATATGACGAAAATGTAATATAACAATTCACAAAAAGGACAAAACTTTGTTCAATATTTCACAAAGTATCCATGGTTTCTATCGTGGGAACCTCTATAATTAGGAGTGTAAGGAACAAAAGAAATAGATTATATGATCAATTAGGAGAGATTGCTATGAAAAGACATACAAGAAAAATTGCGATTATCGGTACTGGATTAGTTGGATCAAGTTGTGCATATTCCATTGTCAATCAAGGCATTTGCGAAGAGCTATTATTAATTGATATAAATCATGAACGTGCAGTTGGGGAAGCAATGGATTTATCACACTGCATTAACTTTACAAATACAAGAACAAAAGTATATGCAGGAAGCTATGAAGACTGCAAAGATATGGACATCGTTATTATTACAGCAGGACCAGCGCCAAAACCAGGGCAAAGTCGCTTAGATACTTTAGGAGCAAGTGCAAAGATTATGGAAAGTGTTGTTGGCGGCGTAATGGAAAGTGGATTTGATGGTATTTTCTTACTTGCATCGAACCCAGTTGATATTATTACATATCAAGTCTGGAAATTATCTGGATTACCTAGAAATCGTGTGATCGGTACTGGTACATCACTAGATTCTTCTCGCTTACGAACAATTTTATCTGAAATGTTACATGTAGATCCTCGTAGTATTCACGGGTATTCATTAGGAGAACATGGTGATTCTCAAATGGTTGCTTGGTCACACGTAACTGTTGGTGGAAAACCAATTCTGCAAATCTTAGAAGAACAAAAAGAACGATTTGGTGAAATAGATTTAGATGAAATCGTTGAGAAGACTGCAAAAGCCGGATGGGAAATTTATAAACGAAAAGGTACTACTTATTATGGAATCGGAAACTCTCTAGCATATATTGCAAACTCAATCTTTAACGATGATCACCGTGTAATTGCTGTATCAGCCATTTTAGATGGTGAGTATGGTGAATATGATATTTGTACAGGAGTACCAGCTATTATTACTAGAGATGGTATAAGAGAAATTGTAGAACTAAATTTAACAGAGGATGAAGAATCTCGATTCGCAAAATCAAACGATATTTTACGTGATTATATGAAAACAATTGGTTACTAACTTATAGGAGAAGGTGAAACAAATGAAGGAATATATAATGTCTCGTGTATTTAAAGCATCAGCTGGAATCGCACAAGGTATTTTCGTATCCCTTGGAATTGGTTTACTAATCGAAAATATAGGAAGAATTGTTGATATTCCGTTGCTTATTACAATCGGAGTTGTTGCAAAATCACTTATGGCACCAGCCATTGGTGCCGGAATTGCTTTTATGCTTGGTGCAAATGGACTTGTAATTTTCTCGGCTATGGTAGCTGGAGCAATTGGTGCCGGATCCATTTCAATTACTGAAGCAGGTCTAATTATTAAAACAGGTGAGCCAATCGGTGCATTATTAACAGCGACTTTAGCTGTATATATTGGTAAACGTTTAAGTGGAAAAACTGCGTTAGATATGATGCTCGTTCCATTTGCGGCAATATTAGGTTCTGGTTTAGTCGGCATTTGGTTATCTCATAATATTACTCCCGTTTTAAATACAGTTGGAGCATTCATTAAAGATAGTTCAGCTGGTAGCCCGTTCATCGCTTCTATCGTTATTGCAGTCGTTTGGGGACTATTACTTATCTCTCCAGCTTCATCAGCTGCGTTAGCGATTGCACTTAGCTTAGACGGTGTTGCAGGTGGTGCTGCTCTTGCAGGCTGCGTTGCTCAGTTTATCGGATTCTCTGTCATCTCAGCGAAAGAAAATAATTTAGGTGGTATATTAGCTCAAGCTCTGTGTACTCCGAAAGTACAGTTGCCAAATATCACTAAAAATCCAATGATTCTCGTCCCAACTGTCGTCGCCAGTGCAATAGTTGGTCCAGTATCAGCATTAATTTTCCAACTGGAAGCAGGAAAAGAAATTGCAGGTCTTGGATTAAGTTCTCTTATCGCACCAATTAATTTAATTTCCAGCGAAGGATGGGAAGTTGTCCCAGCGATGGTAATCACTTATATCGTCATTCCAGTAGCTGTTTCTTATATACTTTACATTGCTCTTAAAAAAGCAGGTCGTATTCACTCTGGTGATATGACTGTACCGCAATCTTAACTTGAACATCTCCTTTTATATAGAGAAAAGCAGACTGAGAAGCCACAGTCTGCTTTTTACATTTTATAATTCTGTTTTACTGGAACACGTACCGTTTCTTTTGCTAATAACAGCTGAACGCCGAAGTAAAGTATGCTTGCAAGCGTCATTCCAGAAATGGCGTCTACAAAGGCATGTTGCTTCGTAAATAGCGTTGATAAAATAATAAGCGTACCGAAGAAGGTAAGAATGTAATATTCAAAAGCATGTTGTTCTCTACGTCTAAAGGCAGCTAACATAATGATAAAGGTAGTAAGAACGTGAATGCTAGGGAAACAGTTCACCGGTTGATCGATACTATAAATATAGCGGACTAGTTCGGAAAATACGTCGGATCCAACTACTGTTGGACGTGGTACAGTTGTCTGCCAAAAATAATAAATAGAAAAACAAGCAAGTTTTCCAAGAATGATACTACTTAAAGTGACATAATATTGTTTTCGATCTGCAAAGCAGTAATAAATAAGTGCGCCGTATAAGTAAGGAAACCAAAGTAAATAAGGAATAATAAATGCTTTCACAAATGGAATCCAATCATCTACTACAGTTGTGACATCTACTGCGTGTACAGTCGATTTATTTAATACATCGTAAAGGGGACTTACGAGTACGAGTAGAAGTATATAACTTAACGGAAGAAAAGATGAAAGTTTAAATTTCTTCATGATAATCTCCTATGTTTAGTAATGTAAGTAAATTCAATTGATTATAATATAGAAACGTAATTTGGGCTATCGATTTTGCTTACATTTTCTTGAATGAACCTTACGTTTTTGTCACTTGACTGAAAAGAAGGGGAGGGTGCTAAATGAAGCGTTTATCGTATTTCTTAGTTTTTATATTGATATGCCTAGCGAGTGCTGGGTGTGCAAAGGATAAAGAAGGAGAGAAATTAGAATATAACGGAAGAGCACTCGTAATTGGAGTTGTTGGAGAAAAACCGAAAGATACGTTTAGGAATGTAAAGTTTGAGGAAATGAAGTTAGAGGAACTGGAAAAGAAATCTAAGGAAGTAGATGGTTTTCTCATAATGAAAGATCACTTTCAAGAAGCCTCAACAGAGCAATATAAAAATGTATTTTCATCACTAAAGAAACCAGTATTTTTTATCGGTTTACAAGATAAATCATATTCGATTTTTATTACAAAAGGGATAGAGTATAACAGTGCCCGAAAAGATGTAAATGCGATGTATACGCAAGGGTTTGCAAATATTGGAAGTGGTGAAGGACAACAATGGGCAGTTGGTTTATCGAATGGCGGAAATACTGAAGAAAGCATTCATAATATGTATATCGTCGTATTTCAAACAATTGCAGATTATTTAAGTCGATAATGAAGGAGCCTGTAAACTAGGCTTCTTATTTTTTAAATAAACGTTTGTTTAAGAAGTATGTTCGGTAGGAAGAAACTGATGGAGCTCAGGGGGTGAACAAAGAAAAAAGGGGGATTAATCAAACGTTTGTTTAAGAAGTATGTTCGGTAGGAAGAAAGCGATACAGCTCAAGGGTTAACAAAGAAAAAAGGGGAGTTAATCAAACGTTTGTTTAAGATATATGTTCGGAGAGTGATAAGAGAAGAATCTAAAAAAATTTATATATTTATTTTTCCTTAAGAAATGGCGGAAAAATAAGAAAAATTTGCAGGATTATTAAAAATTATCACGAAATAAGTAAAAGTTTAGCGAATAATCGTTTGAAATAATAAAACGTTTTCTATATGATAAAGGTAAAGGTTAGTAAAAAAGTAGGTGAATTTATGACAGTAACATTTTATTCATATCCAAAGTGTGGCACATGTCAAAAAGCAAAGAAATGGTTTGAGGCAAACGATGTAGCATATGAGATGATTCATATTGTTGAAAATCCACCATCAAAAGAAGATTTACGTAATTTACATGAAAAAAGTGAATTACCATTAAAAAAATTCTTTAATACAAGTGGAATGCGTTACCGTGAACTTGGTCTGAAAGATAAGTTAAAAGATGCAAGTGAAGACGAAATGTACGAGCTTTTAGCATCTGATGGCATGTTGATTAAACGTCCAATTGTAACAGATGGAACGAAGGTAACACTTGGTTTTAACGAAGAGCAGTTTGAAAGTGTGTGGAAAAAGTACCAATAAGGTATTTTTACATAATTAATACATTCACTGGAGGTACAGTCATGAGCATTCCAAATAATTTACGTTACTCTGAAGAACACGAATGGGTAAAAACTGAAGGTAATGAAGTTGTTATCGGTATTACTCACTTTGCACAAAGTGAGCTAGGCGATATCGTATTCGTTGAACTTCCAGAAGTAGGTGCAACAATCGAAGCTGACGAGCCATTCGGAAGCGTAGAATCTGTTAAAACAGTTTCTGAATTATACGCACCTGTAAGCGGTAAAGTTGTAGCAGTAAACGAAGAATTAAGTGACCAACCAGAACTTGTTAACGAATCTCCATACGAGGGTGCATGGATGGTTAAAGTTGAACTTTCTGATGCAAGCCAAGTTGAGAAGTTATTAACTGCTGAAAAATATGCAGAAATGACAAACCAAGACTAATTATAGTCGACTGAAGGACAGCCTTTGTGCTGTCCTTTTTTATTTTATGTAAAATAATGAACGTAGAATCATATACTAATTATCGTGTGGGAGAACGTTTTTTGGAAAAACTTTTTTGTTTTAAGCTTTATATAGTTCTAGCTGTTTTCGCTTCTTCTTGCAAGGCAAAAAGCGCCTTTACGTCAGAAGCTCCATCCCCCTCGCAATCTGAACGAGCCGCTTGCGCTTTTCTTTTGCAAAAATAAACAGGAAACAACATGAAAATAACGAATATACTATATACTAAGTTAAAGGTTGTATAGTATATGGTGATCGGGTGATGACATATGGTTTATGTAGAAAAAGTCATTATTGTAGAAGGTACATCAGATAGAAGAAAGATTGAATCTATTATTCGGGAACCGGTGGAAATTGTTTGTACAAATGGTACAATTGGTTTGTCGAAAATGGATGAGCTCGTTGATCAGTTTTTTGATAAGGAAGTGTATGTACTAGTGGATGCTGATGATGCTGGAGAAAAGTTAAGGAAACAATTTCGAAAAGAATTCCCGCAAGCAGAGCATATTTATATTGATCGCTCGTACCGAGAAGTGGCAACTGCGCCATCTTCACACTTAGCAAATGTATTATGGGGAGCTGACATTGACGTTTATACAGAATATTTACGGTAAGGAATGATAGAAGTGATTGACTGGACAGGAGCCGAAGCTACAGCTCTAATAGAGAATGAAGAAAAAACAGTGTTATATGTATATACTCCAATGTGTGGAACATGCCAATTAGCAAAAAAGATGTTAACTGTCGTTGAGATGACAATTGAAGGTTTGAAAATTGGAATGTTAGATTTAAATTATGCTCCGCATTTCGCGAAAGAGTATGGGATCGAAAGTGTACCTTGTTTACTTGTTTTTGAAAATGGGACACTGATGAAGAAGATATACGCATTTCATTCGGTTGAATATTTATATACGGAATTAAAGTAGGCGGCAAAGTTTTTGCCGCCTCGACATATTTCTCGGGAAATATGTCGAGATGCAGGGTGGTTACAGTATTTGTCGAGCGAAAATAACAGGATTGCTCTTTAGTGAGAGGGAATGGTATGTGTAATAGAAAGTGATATGAAGGATGTGATTTAGAGTGAAATTATATTCTTTGCTGCAATCATTTGTAAATTACGCTAATGGTCAATATCATTTAGAACCGCTTTTAAGACAAGGAGAAAAAACTGTTAATTTCCGCTTTGGAGATGAAAGTTGTTCGTTACAAATTTCAAGAGATTATATAGAGCTGTTGAAAGAAGAAAGAGGAACAGAGCAAATTGTTTGTGTAGATGAAGAAGATGTAAAACAATTGGTGAACGGCAATGTACGATTGCAAATGTTAATGAACGATGGACGTGTACAATATTCGGGAACGTATCGAACGATGCTATTAGTTGAATCGATGTTTCATATATGTAAACCAATGTCAGTAGGTGCTTAAAATTCTGAAGTTTCATTTTTTGCGAAAATTTCTGTTGACATGGTGTGTGGATATTGATACAATTCAATTCATAAAATATAGATAATTTCATAAATTACAAATCAGACGAAAATGTAATCTGATTTCTCTTATCAAGAGAGGTGGAGGGACTGTGCCCTGTGAAGCCCGGCAACCGTCAACTTTATGTTGAAATGGTGCCAATTCCTGCAAAGCAAATGCTTTGAGAGATGAGAGAGAGGGATAATGTTGTTATATACGCACATAAACCTTTCTGCTTCTCTAAAGCGGAAAGGTTTTTTTGTTGTTTGAATGTGGAGGACATTCAAATAATAAAAGTAGTGATAACGGTGGACTACACGCATTAAACATAAAAAATTGCGGAGTCGATCCAAACAAAAAAGGGGTGATACACCATGATTCTATTAGAGAATGTAAAGAAAATATATAAAGCAAAAAGCGGTGATGTCACTGCTGTAGATAATGCCAATTTAAAAATAGATAAAGGTGAAATATTTGGTGTTATCGGATATAGTGGCGCTGGAAAAAGTTCTTTAATTCGATTATTCAATCAGTTGGAGAAACCAACTTCAGGCCAAATTACAATTGCAAATCGCGTGATTTCAGCGATTACAGGAAGCGAACTTCGTAAGGCAAGGCAAGAAATCGGAATGATTTTTCAACACTTCAACTTACTTTGGTCACGAACTGTACGTGAAAATATTGAGTTCCCACTTGAAATTGCAGGTGTTGATAAGGCGAAGAGAAGAAAACGCGTGGATGAGTTAATCCATCTTGTTGGATTAGAAGGAAGAGGAGACGCGTACCCATCTCAGCTGAGCGGAGGACAAAAGCAACGTGTTGGTATTGCGAGAGCGTTAGCTAACAATCCGCAAGTACTTTTATGTGATGAAGCAACGTCAGCTCTTGATCCAGAAACGACAGATCAAATTTTAGATCTATTATTAGATATTAATAAACGTCTCGGTTTAACGATTGTACTCATTACACATGAGATGCACGTAATTCGAAAGATTTGTAATCGTGTTGCAGTAATGGAAAAAGGGAAGATTGTAGAAACAGGTCCAGTACTTGATGTGTTCCGTAATCCGCAGCAAGACATTACGAAACGATTTGTACAGCAGTTAACGGATTCTGAAGATACAAATGAAACGATTGAAAGTTTAATTGAAAAATATCCAGATGGAAAAGTAGTTCGTTTGCAGTTTATCGGTGAAGCGGTAGAAAGACCAGTACTTCAAAGATTAATGCAACGCAGTGATATAGAAGTTAGCATTTTGCAAGGAAATATCGCACAAACGAATAACGGCTCTTACGGTAGTTTAGTTGTTCATTTAAATGGTGAGGAAACAGCGATTCAGCAAGCAATAGAGGGAATACATCAAGATCAAGTAGAGCTGGAGGTGATTGCACATGGATAAGTTACTCACAAATGTTGATTGGAATCAAATGTTAGAAGCAACTGGTGAAACGTTATATATGACGGCAATCGCCGCTCTTGCCACATTTGTTTTAGGACTCATTTTAGGATTGTTACTCTTTATGACAGCGAAAGATAATTTATGGGAAAACAAAGCGGTTAACACAGCAATTGGAGCTTTCGTAAACATTTTCCGCTCGATACCGTTCATTATTTTAATCATTTTATTAATTCCATTCACAAAGATTTTGCTTGGAACAATTCTTGGAGCGAGTGCAGCACTTCCAGCTTTAATTATTGGAGCGGCACCATTTTATGCAAGAATGGTTGAAATTGCACTTCGCGAAATTGATAAAGGTGTAATTGAAGCTTCAAAAGCGATGGGAGCAAAAACAAGCACAATTATTTTGAAAGTGTTAATTCCAGAATCGTTACCAGCGTTAGTATCTGGTATTACGGTTACGACAATTGCTTTAGTGGGCTATACAGCAATGGCGGGAGTTGTTGGTGCTGGTGGTCTTGGAACACTTGCTTATTTAGAAGGATTCCAACGAGGAAATAACGACGTAACAATCGTTGCGACAATTTGTGTATTATTAGTTGTATTTTTCATTCAGTGGATTGGTGATCGTGTAACGACTCGAATAGATAAACGATAATAAAAAACGGGAGGATGTTTCAAATGAAAAAATTATTACTTACAGCACTGATTTCAACTTCAATTTTGGGGCTAGCTGCTTGTGGCGGAAAAGATAAAGATGAAAAGAAACTAGTTGTGGGGGCTTCTAACGTGCCGCATGCGGTTATTTTAGAAAAGGCTAAACCTTTATTAGAGAAAAAAGGAATTGAGTTAGAAGTGAAAAAATTCCAAGACTACGTATTACCAAATAAATCGTTAGCGGATAAGGATTTAGATGCAAACTACTTCCAGCACATTCCGTATTTAGAAAAAGAAATGAAAGATAAAAAATATGATTTTGAAGTAGCAGGAAAGATTCATTTAGAACCGATTGGTGTATATTCTCAAAAATATAAGAGCTTAAAAGAACTTCCAGACGGAGCGACAATTATTATGAGTAATTCAGTTGCTGACCATGGACGTGGTCTAGCAATTTTACAAAAAGAAGGTATTTTAAAAATTAAAGACGGAGTAGATCCAGTTAAAGCAACTCCAAAAGATATTGCGGATAACCCGAAAAACTTGAAATTCAAAACAGATATTGAGCCTGGTTTATTGCCACAAGTGTATAACAATAAAGAAGGCGACGCGGTTCTAATTAACTCGAACTATGCAATTGATGCGAAGTTAAACCCAGAAAAAGATGCAATTGCAATTGAAAGTAATGATTCACCATACGCAAACGTAGTAGCTGTTCGTAAAGGTGATAAAGATAAGAAAGAGATTAAAGCTCTTGTAGAAGTATTACATTCTAAAGAAATCGAAGACTTCATTAATAAAGAATATAAAGGGGCAGTTGTTCCTGTAAAAGAATAATTGCTGTAAAAGGGCTGGTGTATGCCAGCCCTTTTTATAACTACATAATTATACGGGAGAAGGGGACATCATATGAAAAAGATTCTATTGTCAGTTGTTACAGCGCTGTCTGTATTTACATTAGCTGCTTGCGGAGGAAAAGAGGAGAATAAGCTGGTTGTGGGAGCTTCTAACGTACCGCACGCTGTTATTTTAGAAAAGGCACAGCCGATATTAGAGAAAAAGGGTATTAAATTAGAAATTAAAAAATTCCAAGATTATGTGCTGCCGAATAAAGCGTTAGCGGATAAGGAAATTGATGCAAACTACTTCCAGCACATTCCTTACTTAGATAAAGAAATTCAAGAAAAAGGATATAAAATTGTAAACGCAGGGAAAATTCATTTAGAGCCAATGGGCATTTATTCTAAGAAATATAAAAGCTTAAAAGACTTACCAGATGGTGGGACAGTGATTATGAGTAATAACGTAGCGGAGCGTGGCCGTATGCTAGCGCTGTTACAAAAAGGCGGCGTTATTAAATTAAAAGACGGAGTAGATGTTGTGAAAGCAACAGTAAAAGATGTTGTAGAAAATCCGAAAAACTTAAAGTTTAAAACAGATGTAGAGCCTGGTCTTTCACCGAAGTTATATGAAAATAATGAAGGTGATGCGTTATTTATTAATTCAAACTATGCAATTGATGCAAAATTAAATCCAACAAAAGATGCGATTGCGATTGAAGGATCAGACTCTCCGTATGCAAATATTATTGCAGTTCGTAAAGGTGACGAGAAGAAAAAAGAAATTAAGGAGCTAGTAGAAGTACTGCATTCAAAAGAAATTCAAGATTTTATTAATAAAGAATATAAAGGTGCTGTACTTCCGGTAAGTGAATAGATATAAGGAAAGGGCTGGAAATTTACCAGTCCTTTTTTCTTTATATAAATAAGAAGAAAGGTGTATCATATAAGGATGCAAGTGAAATACTTATATACATT
Organism: Bacillus cereus group sp. BcHK124; assembly: GCF_027712065.1. Classification (NCBI taxonomy): domain Bacteria; kingdom Bacillati; phylum Bacillota; class Bacilli; order Caryophanales; family Bacillaceae; genus Bacillus; species Bacillus cereus group sp. BcHK124. The sequence continues at coordinate 75,184 of NZ_JAQFPJ010000015.1, read as the reverse complement.
TGTGAAAAAATTGTTACTTTTTTTCATCGTTTGCGATATCATTTTATTTGATATAAAATTAGAATGAGAATAAAATGAGAATATGAACGTTTTAGGAATTTTTAAAATGTATATATAGGATTAATGGAGGTATTGAGATGGCTGGTTCTACATTAACGGTTAAAGACTTACACGTATCAATTGATGGCAAAGAAATTTTAAAAGGTGTAAACCTTGAAGTAAAAGGTGGAGAAATCCACGCAATTATGGGACCTAACGGAACAGGTAAATCAACTTTATCTTCTGCAATTATGGGTCACCCAAAATATGAAGTAACAGAAGGTAGCATCATCATCGACGGTGAAGATGTATTAGAAATGGAAGTAGACGAGCGCGCGCAAGCAGGTCTATTCTTAGCAATGCAATATCCAAGTGAAATTAGCGGAGTAACAAACGCTGACTTCTTACGTTCTGCAATTAACGCACGTCGTGAAGAAGGCGATGAAATTTCTCTTATGAAATTTATCCGTAAATTAGATAAAAACATGGAATTCCTAGAAATGGATCCAGAAATGGCACAACGTTACTTAAACGAAGGTTTCTCTGGCGGTGAGAAAAAACGTAACGAAATTCTTCAATTAATGATGATTGAGCCAAAAATCGCAATCTTAGACGAAATTGACTCAGGTCTTGATATCGATGCATTAAAAGTTGTATCTAAAGGTATTAACGAAATGCGCGGCGAAGACTTCGGTTGCCTAATGATTACGCATTACCAACGTTTATTAAACTACATCACTCCAGACTTCGTTCACGTTATGATGAACGGTCGTATCGTTAAATCTGGTGGCCCTGAGCTTGCACAACGTCTAGAAGCTGAAGGTTACGACTGGATTAAAAAAGAATTAGGTATTGAAGACGAAACAACAGAGCAAGAAGCGTAAGAGAGGAGCATAAACATGACAATCGGTACATTACCTTTCGATCAAGAAACAATCCGTCAACGCGCAAGCGAAGTAAACGAAGCAGCTTGGTTGACTGAGTTCCGCTTACAAGCTCTTGCACAAGCAACTGAACTTCCAATGCCAACTCCTGATAAAACGAAAATTGACAAATGGGACTTTATCGGAAAAGGCGACGCTGCTAAGCAAGAGCCTGTAAGTTCTTTAACAGAGCTTCCAGAAGCAGTGAAAAACTTAATCGATGAAAATAACAGCGTATTAGTGCAACGTACTGGTACAACTGCATTCGTTTCTTTAGCAGACGAAGCAAAAGAAAAAGGTGTTATTTTCACAGACATCGTAACAGCTACAACAGAGCATGCTGAACTAGTACAAAAGTACTTAATGAAAGACGGCGTGAAGGTAGACGAGCATCGTCTAACTGCACTTCATGCTGCATTAATCAACGGTGGTGCATTCGTATATGTTCCGAAAAACGTTGTTCTTGAAACTCCACTTCAAGCTGTATTCTTAGTAGACGGCGAAGAAGCTAACGTATATAACCACGTATTATTCGTAGCTGATGCGAACAGTACTGCAACTTATGTAGAAAACTACGTTGCAAATGAAAATGCTAAAGGTATTGCAAATATCGTAGCAGAAGTAATCGTGGAACAAGGCGCACAAGTGAAATTCGGTGCGGTTGATTTATTAGCAAAAGACGTAACAACTTACGTTAACCGCCGCGGTATTGTTGGACGCGACGGCCGCGTTGATTGGGCTCTAGGCCTTATGAATGACGGAAACACAATTTCAGAGAACGTTACAAACTTAATGGGCGACGGTTCATATGCTGATACGAAAACAGTAACAATTGGCCGTGGTAACCAAACACAAAACTTTACAACTAAAGTTGTTCACTTCGGTAAACATTCTGAAGGTTGGATTTTAAAACACGGTGTACAGAAAGATAGTGCAACATCTATCTTTAACGGAATTGGTAAGATTGAACACGGTGCATCTAAGTCAAATGCACAACAATCTTCTCGCGTTCTTATGTTAGATGAGAAAGCACGCGGTGATGCAAACCCAATTCTTTTAATTGACGAAGATGATGTTATGGCAGGTCACGCAGCTTCAGTAGGTCGCGTAGATCCAACTCAACTATACTACTTAATGAGCCGTGGTATTCCAAAACGCGAAGCAGAACGTTTAGTCATCCATGGATTCTTAGCACCTGTAGTTAATGAGCTTCCAATTGAAGGAGTAAAAGCACAGCTTGTTGAGGTAATTGAAAGGAAAGTTCGCTAATGAATATTCATGAAATACGCAAACAGTTTCCAATTCTTGATCAAAAAGTGAACGGCAAACAACTTGTTTATTTCGATAGTGCAGCAACTTCTCAAAAACCAATTCAAGTCATTGAAACGTTAGAACGTTACTATAAAGAATACAATTCTAACGTGCATCGCGGTGTTCATACGCTCGGTACGAAAGCTACCGACGCGTATGAAGGTGCACGGGAGAAAGTTCGCAAGTTTATTAATGCGAAATCAATGGAAGAGATTATTTTCACGCGCGGAACGACAACTGCATTAAATACAGTAGCGGCTAGCTATGGTCTTGAAAATGTAAAAGAAGGCGATGAAATCGTTATTTCTTACATGGAGCACCATAGTAACATCATTCCGTGGCAACAAGTTGCGAAGAAAACTGGTGCAACTTTAAAATATCTTCCGCTTCAACCAGATGGGACAATTTCAATAGAAGATGCTCGTCAAACAATTACACCGAATACAAAAATCGTTTCTATCATGTATGTTTCTAATGTACTTGGAACGATTAACCCTGTAAAAGAAATCGGAGCAATCGCACATGAGAATGGCGCAATTATGGTCGTTGACGGTGCACAAAGTACACCTCATATGAAAGTAGATGTACAAGATTTAAACTGTGATTTCTACGCATTATCTGCTCATAAGATGTGCGGACCTACAGGTATCGGCGTATTATATGGTAAGAAAGAATTGCTAAACAATATGGAGCCAATTGAATTTGGCGGTGAAATGATTGATTTCGTAGATTTACAAGAATCTACTTGGAAAGAGCTTCCGTGGAAGTTTGAAGCAGGTACACCGATTATCGGTAATGCAATCGGACTTGGTGCGGCAATTGATTTTCTAGAAGAAATCGGTCTTGATAATATTGAAAAGCATGAGCATGAATTAGCGCAATACGCTTTAGAAAGACTATCAGAAGTAGATGGCGTTACAATTTATGGTCCAAAGCATCGCGCTGGTCTTGTTACATTTAATATTGAAGACGTACATCCTCACGATGTAGCGACAGTATTAGATGTAGAAGGCATTGCAGTTCGCGCAGGACACCACTGTGCACAACCGCTTATGAAGTGGCTGAAAGCTTCTTCAACAGCACGTGCGAGCTTCTATTTATATAATACAAAAGAAGAAATTGATACATTTGTTGAATCGCTAATCAAGACAAAGGAGTATTTCACAAATGTCATTTAATAATTTAGATACGTTATATCGTCAAGTTATTATGGATCATTACAAAAATCCTCGTAACCATGGCGTGCTAGAAGATAGTGTTACAGTTAACTTGAACAATCCAACTTGCGGCGATCGTATTCAACTTACGATGAAAGTAGAAGAAGGTATTGTGCAAGAAGCGAAGTTTGAAGGAGAAGGATGTTCTATCTCAATGTCTTCAGCTTCCATGATGACACAAGCAGTAAAAGGTAAGAAAATTGAAGAGGCGCTTCAGCTTTCTAAAATTTTCTCTGACATGATGCTAGGAAAAGAGTACGATGACAGCATCGATTTAGGAGATATTGAAGCATTACAAGGCGTATGCAAGTTCCCTGCACGTATTAAATGTGCAACATTAGCGTGGAAAGCGTTAGAAAAGGGCTTAAACGAAGATAAGTAATGTTAAAGGTTCCTAAAAACGAGGTTATCTAAGGAGGGACACACCAACATGGCGAAGCAACTGCCAGATATCGGCGATTATAAATATGGTTTCAAAGACAAAGACGTTTCGATTTTCCGTGCTGGACGCGGTTTAACAAAAGAGATCGTTGAAGAGATTTCACGTATGAAAGAAGAACCACAGTGGATGTTAGACTTCCGTTTAAAATCACTGGATAAGTTCTATGAAATGCCAATGCCACAATGGGGCGGCGACTTAAACGACTTAGATTTCGATGAAATTACGTACTACGTAAAACCATCTGAGAAATCTGAGAAGTCTTGGGATGAAGTACCTGATGAAATTAAAGCGACATTTGATAAATTAGGTATTCCAGAAGCTGAGCAAAAATATTTAGCTGGTGTATCTGCACAGTACGAATCTGAAGTTGTATACCACAACATGAAAGAAGACCTAGAAGCTCTAGGAATCGTCTTTAAAGATACAGATAGCGCATTAAAAGAGAACGAAGATATTTTCCGTGAGCATTTCGGAAAAGTAATCCCACCAACAGACAACAAATTCGCAGCATTAAACTCTGCAGTTTGGTCTGGTGGATCATTCATCTACGTTCCAAAAGGTGTGAAAGTTGATACACCACTTCAAGCGTATTTCCGTATTAACTCTGAAAATATGGGACAATTCGAGCGTACGCTTATCATCGTAGACGAAGGCGCACACGTACACTACGTAGAAGGTTGTACAGCACCTGTTTACACGACTAACTCACTTCACAGTGCGGTAGTAGAAATCATCATTAAGAAAGATGCATATTGCCGTTATACAACAATCCAAAACTGGGCGAACAACGTATACAACCTAGTTACAAAACGTGCGGTTTGTGAAGAAAACGCAACGATGGAATGGATTGACGGTAACATCGGATCTAAATTAACGATGAAATACCCAGCAGTTATCTTAAAAGGCGAAGGCGCTCGTGGTTTAACATTATCTATCGCGATTGCTGGTAAAGGCCAACACCAAGATGCTGGTGCAAAAATGATTCACTTAGCACCAAACACGTCTTCAACAATCGTTTCTAAATCGATTGCGAAGCATGGTGGTAAAGTAACTTACCGTGGTATCGTACACTTCGGACCAAAAGCGAAAAACTCTCGCTCTAACATCGAATGTGACACGTTAATCATGGATAATCAATCTACATCTGATACAATTCCTTACAACGAAATCAAAAACGATTACGTTTCACTTGAGCACGAAGCGAAAGTATCGAAAGTATCAGAAGAACAATTATTCTACCTAATGAGCCGCGGTATTTCTGAGCAAGAAGCTACAGAAATGATCGTAATGGGCTTCATCGAGCCATTCACTCGCGAACTTCCAATGGAATACGCAGTTGAAATGAACCGCCTAATCAAGTTTGAGATGGAAGGTTCTATCGGTTAATATATGTATGAAGAAAGCGCCCTGCTGTGCAGGGCGCTTTTTTTATTGTGTGAGCTTGGCTTGGGGTGGGGTTAGCCGAGATACCCAGGTAGGTTTCTCAGCTAAATATATCAGCGATTTTTCAAATATATCGACCATAACTCCGAATATATCAGCGATTATTTCAATATATCGGCGATTCGACAAGGGATATCGACTTATCAACAAATTACGACAGGAAGAACAGGTCGTATACCCCGAACCTAAATCGTATCCACCTTATCCACAGATTTAACACGTTCCAAAATATACTTTATCCCAACAAAAGAACCGTACCCAATTAAAGCTCCTAGCATATTGAGTATGATGTCATCAATATCGAAAACACCAGTAAAGGTAAGGAGTTGTAACGATTCAATTAATAAAATGAACTTAATAAAAATTTTGGATGCCATTTTTACATTGTTAATTTGTTTAAATAATAAAGGTAGCAGGAATCCGAATGGGATGAATATGATGACGTTTCCTAATGTGTTCATAAGTACGATTTCTATATTATAAGGATCTAGTAAATGAGTAGGATCGAATCCACTTAAATAGTTGATTGTACTTCTGAAAGGAATTAAGTTTATTAACCCACCGTGTATAGCATGCCAGTCACCTGTTTCAAAGAAGTACTTCAGATTACCAAAGTAAAAGGCTGACCTCCCGAGCAATAGTTTAAATAACAAAACAAACGAATACGGTAAAAACAATCCCCAGCCAATCCACTGTACATATTTTTGTGTAGAAGATTGCATCGCTTTTTCAATTTCAGTTCCTAAAGTAGAGGCTTCTCCAAAGTTTTGAATGGCTAATGCAGTAGCTTCTTTTTCAGATTTTCCTTGATTGAGAAATTCTTGTTTTAAGCTTATGAGATGATCATAAATTTCGAAGTATAGTTCGCTTTTATCAGATTGGGATAGGTTTGTTTTTTGAACGATACTCTTTATATATTCTTCAATCGTCATTAATTTAAAGCTCCTTTCTGACAAGTTTTAATAAGAGCTGTAACTGAATCCCACGCTGTTAGTTTTTCTTCTAAAATTTTCTTTCCGTTCGTAGTAATGCGATAAAATTTTCGTTTCATACCCGTTTCAGATTCACCCCAGTAGGAATTTATTAAATCCTTTTGTTCCAGACGTTTGAGTGCTGGATAGAGTGTACCTTGGCTCATTGTGTATAAATCATTGCTGTTTTCTTTTAGCTTTTGAATAATTTCATATCCGTACGTATCGTGCTGTTTAATGATGGAGAGAAGTAAAATATCAATACTTCCTTTTAATATCTCTTTATCCATTTTATGGTTCACCACCTTATAATGAGATTGTAACACGACATATGTCGTGTTACAAGGTATATGTGCATGAGTATACCCCTGCTAGTATACATTTCAATATATCAGCGATTTTTCAAATATATCGACGATTATTTCAATATATCAGCGATTATTTCAATATATCGACGATTCGACAAGGAATATCGACTTATCAACAAATTACGACATAGCAGAGCGGGCGTATACCCCTCAATATTTAGATGATATGCATGAAGTGGCCGAATGGAAGTAGTTGAGGCTAAGATATTGACAAACCCCCACAAGGAACCCCCACAAGGACCCACACAAGGAAATCCACCAAACACCTCGTAAAACCACTCAACAAACTTTCTGACAAATCCCCCCTCCGTTCTCTCAACGAATCCAACAACTAAAAAAGAAAGTTTTTCATATGAAAAGGGCAATCTTTTGCTTTTTTTCACAATGCGAGTACAATGTAAAATAGCAAGAAAAGACGAAAAGTATTTACAGGATTATTGCGTACGCATAGCGTAAATGGCAGTAAGGAACTGAGAGGAGGTTTTTTCTCTGAATATAAATAAAGAAACAATTATCCACCTTTATCATACAAACGATATACATAGTCATTTTGAAAATTGGCCGCAAATTTCTCGGTTTGTACAAGGAGAGAAAAAGCGAAGACAGGAAGCGGGAGAGACCGTTTTGACTGTAGATATCGGCGATCATGTGGATCGTTTTCATAGTATTTCGGAAGCGACGAATGGGCTTGGCAATACGAAGCTTTTAAATGAGGCGTTATATGATTATGTAACGATCGGAAACAATGAAGGAATTACGTTAGCGAAGGAGCATTTGAATCGTCTATATGATGATGCTGGATTTGAGGTGCTTGTCGCGAATTTATTTGAAAAAGAAGGGGTACGTCCAGAGTGGGCAAAGCCTTATAAATTACATACAACGACAGATGGGATTACGATTGCTTTTATCGGATTAACGGTTGCGTATCCAGAGTTTTATCAAATGTTAGATTGGCATATTGAAGATCCAATCGAGCATTTAGAGTCTATTTTAGAAGAAGTGAGAGATGAGGCTCATATAACGGTTGTCCTTTCTCACCTTGGAAAAAGCATGGATGAGCATATGGCGGAGCATTATGATATAGATGTTATTTTAGGGGCACATACGCATCATTTATTTGAGCGTGGTGTTCTTATGAATAATACGTTACTATGCTGTTGTGAGAAGTGGGGACGTTACGTTGGGCACGTTCAACTTACTGTGGATAAAGAGACGAAGAAGTTGTTGAACAAGGATGGTAGAGCGATTAAGACTGAACGTTTAGGTGCTTATAGCAAACCGTTATCCACAATTGAAGCGCTGCAGGAAGAAAGTGAACATATTATGGAAGAGCCTGTCGTTCATTTAAAGGAATCATTACCGGTTGATTGGTTTCATGAGACAGCATTTTCGCACATGTTAGCAAATGCGCTGAAAAACTGGTGTGGTGCAGAGATTGGCATGGTGAACGCTGGTGTACTTCTTGAAGGATTAGAAGAAGGAGTTGTGACGCGCGGAGATATTCACAGAATTTGTCCACATCCCATTAATCCATGTTTATTGAAAGTGCCGGGGAAAACGTTACGAGAAGTGATCTTGAAAGCACGCCGCCCGAATATGGAGAACCTTGAGGTAAAAGGATTCGGATTCCGCGGGAAGGTAATGGGAAAAATGATTTACGCTGGTGTAGAAGTCATTCCAGATACGATTCCCGGGAATAAAATTTTACTCGAAGATGTATTAATTAACGGAGAATCGCTTGAGTTAGATCGTATATATACAGTGGGAACGATCGATATGTTCACATTTGGATACTTATACCCAGAGCTATCCACACTTTCTGACAAACAATATTATATGCCAGAACTACTTAGAGATGTGTTAGCAGACATGTTAATAACTTATACATCTTCCGTCAAACTATAGGCTAGTTAACTTGTAACACTCATTTTTCTCTTGTCATACAGATAAGAAAGAGAGGAGTGTGAACTATGGTTAATGTAGAGCCAATTATAATCGATAATTATACGTTTATTGCGGTTAGCGTCAAACTTCCAAAGACAAATTTGCTAGCTGTAATGAGCGATAAAGGATATATTATGTGCGGTGCATTAGATGTAGGTCTTTTAAATGAGAAGTTAGGGGATCGAGGTATTATTGCTGGCCGCGCGGTTGGTGTAAGAACGATTGAACAACTTCTTGAAGCGCCGCTAGAATCAGTAACGATTGAAGCCGAAGCGTTAGGTATTACGGCTGGTACAATCGGAAAAGAAGCATTATTAAAAATGAGATAAGCATATATCGTCCCTCCTTCTTGCATAGAAATGATATAAGAAGGAGGGTTTTGTATGAGTATATTTCGTTCGAAAAATTCGCGGTTTCGAAGGGGACCTATTTCCTTTCGGCATATACTGCTTATGTCGTTTATTCTTTTTGTCATATTACTCGTGCAAGGATTATGGATTGTGAATAGCAGCATTCAGCCGACATTAATGAAATATGGAGAAGTAGAGACACATAAAATGGCGACAGCGGTTATGACGAAGGCGGTAAAAGATAGGATCGATGAGGGATTCGATGTCGATTCATTAATGAAAGTACAAAATGATAAAAACGGGAAAGTATCCACAATTAATTTAAATACGAAGCAAGTAAATGAAATCGTAACGTCAACGACCACATACATAGAAAAATATTTACAGCAAGTAGAACAAGGGAATTTGAAGGGGTTAGGTATTTCTGAAAAAAATGGGGCAACGATGGCAGTTCCGTTTGGCCGTGTAACAAATAATGCACTTCTTGGAAATATCGGACCCGACATTCCAATTGATTTCACAACGATTGGTCATGTGAATACGGATATTAAACAAAAAATTGAGCCGCACGGAATCAATACGACAGCGATTCAAATTATTATGGAGATGGAAGTGACGTTGCAAGTCATTATTCCATTTCATACGAAAGAAATAAAAGTAAAACAAGATGTTCCGATTGCGACGCGTATCGTTCAAGGGGAAGTGCCTACGTATTATGGAAGCGGAAGTGTTGTTGTACCTGATAAAAAGAAAACGGATAGTTAGTCGAATATAAAAAATAACCGTAGCAATGTGCTACGGTTATCGTTTTGTATTCGCGCGTTCTTTTCGCTCCCAAAGACTTAAATGCATGTATGGATCGAAAGCCCATTCTGTATAACCATTGTCTTTATACATACCGAAATGTAGGTGGGGCGGGAATTTTCCAGCTGTGCCAGGAGGTCCGTAACCGGTGCTACCAACAAATCCGATTACTTTTCCAGGCTCGACAATTTGCCCAAGCTGTATTTCTTTTGAGAATCCGCCTAAATGAGCGTAATAATGGTAATTATTATGAAGGTCACGAATGCCGATGCGCCATCCGCCAAGGCGGTTCCAGCCTTTTGTTTCAATAATACCATAGCAAGTGGATTTTACTGGTACGCCATAGCCTGCAAAAATATCAGTTCCTTCATGAACTCTTCTTCCTCCAAAGCTTCTTCCAGCGCCGAATGTACTACGGTAGCTATGGTCACTGCGAATAGGGAGAGGAAACGCATTTCCTTCTAAATTAATACGTCCATAATGTTTATAAATTTGGGCGTATTCGGTAATTAATTCAACTGTTTTCGCACGTCTATAATATTCCCAGAGCATGATTTTAATACGTTCTTCTGACGTTCCTTGTTTCTTTAAAATCGTTGCTGCTGTATGCAAAAGATCACGGTCGTTATTTGCATTTGCAAATCCATCTTTGTCACCATCTAAACCTAACCCGCCAAATAGAGCAATTGTATGGGGGAGAGTGTCGTTACTATTAACAGGTCCAGCCCATATTTCTGGTTTGAAATAAAGGGAAATGATGGCATCTGGTTTTTTCGGAATATCTTTTCTTACGCTCCGTATATTTCTTTCGTATTGATCCATTGCAGCTAAGTAATACCACGGAATGCCTGAAGATTGCTCGGTTTCTTTATATAGTGCCATGCGCTTTTCGTATATGCTTTGCTGATTATCTTCACCGTAAGCGATGTTTTGGTGGAGAAGAAAGCAAATCGAAAGCAAAAGAGAAATTTTTCGAAGCATGAAATAGACTCCTTTCACATCATCACTCTTTTTAGTGTGGGATATACGGAGTATTTCATTATAGGGAACGATTGGAAAAAATCTTAGAATCTTCATTTGAGCAAATCGCTTTCATACGTTAGAATAGATATGTTACATTGAAAGAAGCGAACACGGTAAACTATTTCATATTGTGCGGAGTTGATAACCATGACAAAACAAACAGAATATAAGCGCAAGCCCGAATGGTTGAAAATTAAGTTAAACACGAATGAAAACTATACAGGCTTAAAGAAAATGATGCGTTCTAAAAATCTTCATACAGTTTGTGAGGAAGCAAAATGTCCGAATATTCATGAATGCTGGGCTGTAAGAAAAACAGCAACATTTATGATTTTAGGTGCGGTTTGTACACGTGCTTGTCGTTTTTGTGCGGTTAAAACAGGCTTACCAACTGAGCTTGATTTACAAGAGCCAGAACGCGTAGCAGATTCTGTAGTACAAATGGGCTTAAAGCACGTTGTTATAACAGCGGTTGCACGTGATGATTTAAAAGATGGTGGAGCAGCTGTTTTTGCTGAAACAGTACGCGCTGTACGTCGTAAAAATCCATTTACGTCAATCGAAGTATTACCATCTGATATGGGTGGAGTAGAAGAAAACTTAAAAATGTTAATGGATGCAAAACCAGATATTTTAAACCATAACATTGAAACAGTACGTCGATTATCTGACCGAGTTCGCGCTAGAGCAAAATATGATCGTTCATTAGAGTTTTTACGTCGAGCAAAAGAAATGCAGCCTGATATTCCAACTAAATCGAGCATTATGGTGGGCTTAGGTGAAACGAGAGAAGATTTAATTGAAGCAATGGATGACTTACGTGCAAACAATGTAGATATTTTAACTCTTGGACAATACCTACAACCATCTAAGAAGCATTTACCAGTTCTTAAATATTATCCACCAGCAGAATTTGCAGAGCTAAAAGAAATTGCACTTAGCAAAGGCTTTAGCCACTGTGAAGCTGGCCCACTTGTGCGTTCTTCTTACCATGCGGACGAGCAAGTTCGTTCTGCAAAAGAAAAAACAGCAGAAGCAAAATAATGAAAAAAGGGAGCTAATGATTAGCTCTCTTTTTGTTTGTACTCCAAAACAGTATTTGAACATGTTAATAAAATCTTTTTTAATTCTTCTGTGGATAATTCAATTGTAAATTCAGGTACACCAGGTGTAATTAAAATTTTATCGTACGTATAAATAGCGTTATCCACAACAATTGTTACATCGTGTGAATACCCGAAAGGAGCTACACATCCCGGCGTACAACCAGTTTTGTCTCGCAGTTCATCAGGAGAACAGAGAGATAAGCGTTCTCCTGTTAGTTCTTTCATCTCTCCGCGGTTAAGCCTTGTGCCCTCTAACGTGAAAAATACGTAATAATCTCCAGCTTTTGATTTTAAAAATAAGCTTTTACTTGGAGTACCTTGTAAGCCAAGCCTCTCGCGTACGATACGATCTGTCTCATAATCGAGTACCGGTTCGTGTTCGAATTTTTCATAAGAAACATTTGTTTTATGTAGTAAAGCAAGTACATCTTCGTACATATGGAGTGATACCCCTTTCTATTATTAGTACAGTTTCTTCTCGTGGCGTCAACTGAATGTGTTGGAAAGAGATATTACTTGGACGGTGCTTTCCATAATCGTTTTAGGCTACATTGTTCATCAATTGTAATTTCGTACATATCAGGATTCGTTAAAGCTCTCCATTCATGAAAGCCGATCGTATGATCAAAGTGCTTTAAAATGAGCGTAAGTAAGTTTCCATGTGTAACGAGTAATGTTGTAGTATGGTTTAATTTTAAAACGTCTTCGATAAGCGATATAGCACGGTCCGTTGCTTGTTTTGTTGACCCTCCGCCTGAAAAGGCAATATCTATATTTATAAAAGTAGATTCTAGTTTTTGCATCCAATCGTCCATTGGAACGTCGCTTAATATGCGTTCAGCTAATCGTTCATCTTCTTGGATAGACAAATTAGCTTGGAGTGCATAGGGCCGAATAGAATCGATAGCTCACACAAATGGGCTTGAAATAATATGATCTATTTGTAGTTGGTTTTCTAAGAGGAATGTAGCAAGGGTGTTTGCTTGTTTTTTTCCATCGGTCGTTAATTCGGCATCACGTTCTTGGCCAGTTGCTGAACAATGTCGTATGACAATAATTTTCTTCATAATTCATCCCCATCTTTCAAGTTGACGCTATATACTTCGACAAATGTGAAAAAATCCCTTTTTATTGGAAACAGCATATTGATTTATATATGTGGAAAAGTAATGTGGATAATGAAAATTGAGGTGCCAGTATGAAAAAAATGATATGTATCGTATTCATGATGTGTTTTCTGACGCAAATGTCCACAACATATGCACAATCCAATCAAAAGTTAGATTATCCAAGTAATCGAAATAAGCCATTTGTGAGCGAAGATGTGTTTTACGAACAGTTAGATAAGAAAATGTATAAAGAATACAATAATGCAGCGTATAGTGTTCGAAAAAAGATTTTATTTAAAGAAGTACCCGACGAAGAATTTTCCTTTCTACAAAAAACAGCCGCGGGTTGTCGGGGTGAAGTGGTGCTTCAAGATTCTTTTATTCACCCTGATCGCCAAGTTTATTTTTTCGCTTCCTTTTCTCAAAATGAAGTAGAAGAGTTACACAAGTACATCGTTATAGATGCAGAAACAAAGAAGGAGCTGCAAAGTGGCAAAAGTTATCATCACTATGATAATCCTTATAAAAAATAACCCACCAATTGGCGGGTTATTTTTTATTCCGGCACACTCATTAATTTCTCTTTCATTTTACGAATAAGAATGATAGCACCAATTGTGAAGAGAAGGGTGATTCCTTCTGCAACAAAGATGTTAATTGTTTTCGTTTGGTAAAGTGCCGCGAAGAAGTCTACAAGTGCGTGGAATAGTATAGCGTACACAAGGAAGATATATTTCTTCTGCTTCACTGCGTATAAAACAAGCATTGTAAAGGCGATTTGCAGCACGAGTGCCATAATTCTTTCTAAGCTGCCAAGGAAGTATAAGTAGGCAGGTTGCTGAATTAACATGTCTTGTAGGCGGCTTAGTTCTGGCATTTTTTCGACCATCTGGGCGAAGCTACCGTTGTTAATTGAATTCGCAAATATAAGTGCTTGGAATGCAGAGAATCCGCCAACTAAAATGGATTCTATCCCGCCGTGACCTATTCCGTAAGCAAAGCCATCTTTATATTCTTGATATTTTTTTAGTAGGAAGAAGAAGGCAACGAAGCGTCCTAATTCTTCAAAAATACCAGCAGTGAGTCCGCCATAAAGTGCGAAAACAAATGGATTTTCTAAAATTGGAGCGATTGCTGGATTACCGCGCATAAATAGGTGGAATGGTGTTTCGAGAATTTGGGTAAATCCGATAAAGATAAGAACACCAACGCCGACCACTTTCCAATTTATATTATATTTTTTACGGAAATAAACGAGTACAATAATTGGGACCAGAATCGAGACAATGAGTTGAAAGATGATGCTGGCAATTACAGTATTTGAAACCATACTTTCACCGCTTTCTAATATATGTACATATCTATTATGCATGAAATATTTTATAAAGAAAATGAATTTACTTATTGACTCTAACGTTGCGTCATACTTTATCGTATGTACTAAGGGGGAGATACACATGGCAATGAAGGTAAAAGAAGTAGCTAGTTTAGTTGGAATTAGTGTGCGCACACTGCATCATTACGATGAAATTGGGTTGTTAACCCCAGACGAGACGACAGAGTCTGGATATCGTTTGTATTCCAATGAAAATTTAGAGACGTTGCAGCAAATTTTATTTTTTAAAGAACTAGGCTTCCCTTTGAAGAAAATTAAAGACATTATCATGAGTCCATCATTTGACCGGAAAGAGGCACTGCAGCTTCATAAAAAAATGCTTCTTGAAAAGCGTGCTCGGTTAGATAAAGTGATTGCGACGATTGATAAGACAATTCAGCATACAAAAGGAGAGATTGAAATGACGAACAAAGAGAAATTTGAAGGCTTCGATTTCAGCCATAATCCGTACGAAGAAGAAGCGCGTGAAAGATGGGGAGACGCAGCTGTAGATAAAGCGAATGAATATGCGAAAGGTATGTCAAAAGACAATCAAGAAGAGTTTAATACGATTTACAGAAATTTAGCGGCGCTTAGACATGGTGCACCAGATTCTAAAGAGGCACAAGAAGCAATTGGAGTATGGTACAATTACTTGCAAAACTTCGGTGAATATTCATTAGATGCTTTTAAAGGACTTGGTCAAATGTACGTCGCTGATGAGCGCTTTACGAAAAATATCGATAAGTTTGGTGAAGGATTAGCTCAGTTTATGTGTGATGCGATGGAGGTTTACGCAAATCGTAAGAAATAGTAAAAAAATAAAGAAGATGGAGGTTTTCTCCACCTTCTTTATTTTTTTATCATATCATTCAAAGTCTGATCCCCCGTATTGTTCAAATGAGGATTTTTACTCATTTCACGTTTTAACATATCGAGGCTCTGTGTATATTCTGTATCATTTAAGGCACCAGATTGAAGGCCTTGAATTTGAGAAATCAACTTTTGGTCTGTTGATACATATGCTTTATAATAGCGAGGGACGATGGACAAAGCAGCTCTATATACTTGATCCGCTACGAGTTTTGGATCCGTTGTGTTTGCACGGTATACAACAAATACTTCATCATCGGTAACGAGCGTAGCAGCGTTTGTAACGTCAGGAAGTTTGACTGTCATGCTTGTAATCATTTCAGCGACTTTCTCACGGTTAATGGCTCCTACTTGTTTGTTAGACACTTCATGCTTTTGTTTAGATGAATAACCGACTCTTGTAAGCCGTGTATTTGTATTTTCCGTATGATACATGTCGTTTTTATTGGAAACAAGAACACGACTTCCTTCTTCACGTTCCATTTCGGCTTTATTCGTTGATTGGCAGCCTGCAAATAAGGAAAGAGTGAGAAGAGAAAGGATAATTTGTTTTTTCACGATGTATCACCTCCTTCTCCATAGCATGCACTAATTTTCAATTTTTTGTATTTGAAATTGTTGGTTGGTATGCTTTGTGATACGATAAAAAGAAGAATGCTTAGAGAGGAAGTTAATGATGGAGCAAAAGCAAGAGATTCATGCTACGGTGAGCATTAATAATGTGCAGTACGAAGTAATTAAAAACTTTCGTGACGGTTTTAGTGAAGAAGCATTTAAAGAGCGCTATGCAGAAATTTTAAATAAATATGATTACATCGTTGGGGACTGGGGTTATGAGCAACTTAGATTGCGCGGCTTCTTTGATGATAGTAACCAGCGTGCGACATATGATACGAAAATTAGTACGTTATCGGAGTATTTATACGAGTACTGCAACTTCGGTTGTGCACATTTCGTATTACGAAAAGTGAAGAAATAAAAAAATCCTCTTACAATCGTAAGAGGATTTTTTTGCATTATAAACAAATCGAGATATGATCGCCTTCAGAAAGTATTGTATTTGGCTTCATTTGTTGCCCGTTCAATTGAATATCCCCGTTTTTAATTTTATCCACAATGAGTGTACGGCTCCAATCTGAAATATATGTGGATAAAGCTTTATCCATCCGGTGGGAACCGAAAACGAGGTCTAATACAATCGTAATTTCAGCTATGCCACTTTCTTTATGCTGTGTAATGGAAATAGTAGTTGTTTCCGTTTGATCTTGCTGCGTCATATCAACTGTTTCAACGTGGTCAGTAAATGATTTATAAATCCGAAGTTTTTGATTCCACGTATGATCTTTCGGACATTTATAAATAGCAAAGCGATATATGTTTTTTCCGTTGGCGTTATGCCTACGAATATTTGTGTCGGTAAATAGGGTAGTGCGTCTGCAATTTTTACAATATTTTTCGATTGTGTTTTGCTGATTTTCATATAAACTCCAAGAAAGTTGTACTTTCTGCATTTTTCTTCACCTCTTATAGTAGTGGCAAAGAAACGTAATACAGCTATTTGGATGTCTTGTAGTATGAAGACATGAGGAAAAGACAAAAATAAAAGGAGGTTCCCTTAGGAACCTCCGTAAACATCATACTACAGATGCAATACGTTCCTTTGTAATGGGAATGGGCAGACTACTCCCTTGAAAAAGCACGGTGCTTTTTTGAGAGTAATGCTATCCAATTGCTGGTCCATTACAAAGTAAATGTTGGCATACGTAGATAACGTCCTTTCTATCCAAATAGATTTGTTTTTCATTATAACATAGAAGATTGAAAATTCAAAACTCTTATGATGAAAAAGCACCAGCTAAAAAGCTGGTGCCTACGATAAATTATATAAGTTCAAATAAAAATGAGCGTAATTCTTCTGCAATTTCTTCAGTCATAGAAAATGCGTGCTCTAAGTAGCCTGGTTCGTTTAAATCGTCGGCGCCGATGATTGCAAATTTATTACGCTGCATATCAAGGACAATTGTTTTACCGTAATGACGATCGGAGTATAGTAGCGCTAAATCATGACGCTCATTTTCTCCCATAAAGCTAACGAAACGAGTTTTTGTAGCGACAGTGTCGTCGTACAGAAAGAAACGTTCTTCCATACACATGGCTCCTTTTATTAAATATCTAAGTTTAAGTGTGGCTTATGATCTAAATGGTGATGCGTTTTAATGAATCGTACCGTTCTTGTTTTGTAACGCATTACGATAGAGTATGTTTCAGCTAAATCTCCGCCTAGGAATTTCACGCCGTCTAATAACTCACCAGCAGATACACCAGTTGCTGAGAAGATTGCGTCATCACCAGATACTAAGTCTTCTAGCATTAGAAGTTGACGAGGGTCTTCTAATCCCATTTCACGACAACGAGCTTCTTCTTCTTCGTTCATTGGAACTAAGCGAGCTTGCATTTCACCTTCAAGACATTTTAATGCTGCTGCAGAAATAACACCTTCTGGAGCTCCACCGATACCTACGAATAAGTCGATACCTGTCCCAGGTAGTGCTGTTGCGATTGACGCACCAACATCACCATCACCAAATAATTTTACGCGTGCACCTTTTGCACGAACACGATCAATAATATCTTGATGACGTTCACGTTCTTGAACGATAACTGTTAGATCGCGAATCTTTTTATTGTTAGCTTCTGCTACAATTTCAATTGTTTTTTCAATTGGATCATCTAAGCTAATTTTACCAGCTGCTTTTGGACCAACCGCGATTTTTTCCATGTACATATCAGGAGCATGAAGAAGGTTTCCTTTATCTGCGATTGCGATAACTGCCATTGCATTTGCAAGACCTTTTGCAACGATGTTTGTACCTTCTAATGGGTCAACGGCGATATCTACTTCTGGACCGTTACCTGTTCCTAGTTCTTCACCAATATATAACATCGGTGCTTCATCAAGTTCTCCTTCACCAATTACAACTGTACCTGCCATGTTTACTGAATCGAACATATCACGCATTGCTGTAGTTGCTGCATCATCTGCTTCGTTTTTCTTTCCGCGGCCCATCCACTGTGCGGATGCTAATGCTGCTGCTTCTGTTACACGGACAATTTCTAGTGCGAGTTCACGTTCCAAGGTTCCATTCCTCCAATTTCAAAAATCATACAAATATAACTATAACAAATAACGGAGAAAAGGTGAATTCGAAAAATTGTCGATTTTTTCAGAAGAAAGCGTTACAATTAAAATGTAAATGCTTTAATTTCCAGGTAGGTGACATTCATGTATTTTGTAGACAGAAAGAAAATAGAACAAATGCTAGTATGTTTAGAACGAGCAACAAGTACATTTCAAGAGAAAAAGATATATGAAACCGAGTTTGAATTTTACGCATTAGAACGCATAGCTCATCTAATGATTGATTGTGTATTAGATGTAGGGAATGCGATGATTGATGGATTTATTATGCGCGATCCAGGAAGTTATGAAGATATTATCGATATTTTAATGGACGAGCGAGTGATAAGTACAGAAGATGGACAAGGGATGAAAGAAATTATCCTTCTTCGAAAAATGCTTACGCAAGATTATATTCAAATGAATCATGATGAATTATATAAGACGATTCAAAAACATATTGCAGTGGTAGAGAAATACCCAGCAAATATTCGCAGTTATTTAGAGAAGGAATTAGGACCTGTATCTGCATTTGTACCAGAATAATTATGCTTATAAGATCCCCAGAGAATGCCTTTTGGGGGTCTTATATTGTATGTGAGGGAGAAGGGTGAAGCATGGGGGAAGCACGTACGACGAAAGATGAAATTGTGCAGTTGTTGAAAGTAAAGGGAGAGCACACCGTAGCGGAACTAGCTGAAATTTTAGAGATTACAGAAATGGCAATTCGAAGACATTTAAGTAATCTTGAGAAAGATGGTTTCATCTATTCCAAGATGGTAAGGCAACATGTCGGAAGACCAACTTATTTGTATGGATTAAGCGAAAAGGGAGAAGATACATTTCCGAAAGAGTATAAGCAATTTGCGATTGATATGCTAGAAGATTTAGCTCGAATGGGCGATGAAAAAATACTTCGTTACGTTTTAAAAGAGAGAACGAAGCGTATGGAAGAACAGTTGCAAAAGCGAGTGAGTAATCAAAAGAATTTAGCATATAAAGTGCAAGAGATAGCAGCTATGCAAGAGAAAAATGGTTATATGGTTCAAATCAAGAGAGATGGAGAGAACTCTTTCGTAATTGAAAAACAAAATTGTCCGTTAAAGGAAATTGCAGAGAGATTCCCGCAAGTGTGTGAAGATGAAAAAGAGATGTATAATCGTTTATTTGCGAACGCAGATGTGAAAACGCTAGCAAACATGTGCGAGGGCGATTGTAGTTGTTCTTACCAAATAAAAGAGAAAAAATGAACGTTATGGGGCGCTTTAAGGTAAAGCGTTTTTTTCTTTTGGAAAAGCGGGTAATATAAGAGTGGTATGATAAGGTGAGAACGTTAGCATAGAAGGAGAGACATAATCGATGTATAAAGGTTACTTAATTGACTTAGACGGTACAATGTATCGCGGAGAAGAACAAATTGAAGAAGCGAGCGACTTCGTCAAAGCGTTAGGAGAGCGCGGCATTCCGTATTTATTCGTTACGAATAACTCAACTCGTAAACCAGAACAAGTGGCAGAAAAACTTGTTCGTTTCGATATTCCAGCGAAAGCAGAGCAAGTATTCACAACGAGTATGGCAACAGCAAACTTCATTTATGAACGTAAACAAGACGCAACTGTATATATGATTGGTGAAGAAGGTTTACACGATGCGCTTGTGGAAAAAGGATTTGAACTTGTAGATGAAAATCCTGATTTCGTTGTTGTTGGTTTAGATCGTGACATCACATATGAAAAATTAGCAAAAGCTTGTCTTGCTGTGCGTAACGGCGCAACGTTTATTTCTACAAATGGTGACATTGCCATTCCGACTGAGCGCGGATTATTACCAGGTAACGGTTCATTAACATCAGTTGTAGCAGTATCAACAGGTGTGGATCCAATCTTTATCGGAAAACCAGAATCAATCATTATGGAACAAGCCTTGAAAGTGCTTGGCATAGAAAAGAATGAAGCATTAATGGTTGGGGATAACTACGACACAGACATTTTAGCAGGAATAAATGCTGGCATGCATACGCTTCTTGTCCACACTGGAGTTACAACTGTGGAGAAGTTAACAGAATACGAAGTTCAACCGACGCAAGTTGTGCATAACTTGACGGAGTGGATTGAGAAGATGTAATGAAGAAAGCTGTTCCAAACGTTGGAGCAGCTTTTTTTCTAATATTTGCGGGTAGCCCGATTGGTGTGGGCTAATATTCAGTTGTAATTAGTGTCGTTTTTTGTCGATAAGTCGATATATTTAGAAAATCGCCGATATAATTTGAGTTGCGCTGATATATTTAGAAAATCGCTGATATAATGTTATTTAAAACGCACGATTCACAACATCTTTAACCTCTTCAAGATATTGTTTACGCACACTGTCATCCACAGAAGGAACACTCGTATAGAATGTATGCTCAATTGTTTCAATACCTGTAAATTCAAAGATACCAACATCTGTTGTTTTCTTCATTGCTTCAAACATACCGCCTGCTGTGTATGCCTCTTTTGTATTTCCCATTGTAGATAATAATAAGCCTTTTTTACCACTTAATAACTTCTCAATCCCATTTTCACCGTAAGCATAAGCGAAGCCGTGGCTAAATACACGGTCAACGTATCCTTTTAAAATAGCAGGAAGTCCCGCCCACCAAACTGGATAAATGAATGTAATGCTATCAGCCCAAGAGATATGCTCTTGCTCTTCTTTAATATCTTCTGGTGTGTTTCCTTGAGAAAATGAGATGAAATCGGAAGCGCCTAATACTGGATTGAAGTTTAACTCGTATAGATCGCGAACGCGTACTTCATGACCTTTTTCTTCTAATTCACTTTTTACCGTTTCTAAAATCGCATGGTTGAAGCTTTCTGTATTTGGGTGTGCATAAACGATTACATGTTTCATTGTTCTTCCTCCTATTTGTGGATATGTGAATGGTTTCACTGTAACCATTATTGTTACTTCTTTTGCGAAAGTCAAGTAATACATATGTATAAAAAGACGCCTCAAATCGTCTTTCTACACTCCGCTCATACAAAGAACAAAGAAAACAAATAAAATGATGACAATACCAATGCCGAAGTTAAATACGAGAGTACTATCCATATTATGTAACCTCCTAATTTGAAAGTAAAAAGCACTCTAGACAAGAGTGCTTTTTTATTTTGAGTCTACTTAAAAACTTTGAAAAAAGGACTCATGCATGTAAAGAGTTATATCATTTTATGTGTTTATGCTTTGAAATGAGTAAGTCCTTGTAAGGTATAGAAAAAAAGACACTCTGTCGAGTGTCTTTCAAGATGACAAAATGTGCCAATTGCTTGAGTTTGATAAGGCGCTAATATCCGTTTTAACGCCTTTTCTTTGATCAAGAAGTGTAGCAACAGCGATTCGAATAAATTGTACCATTTGTTCCATGGGCGTGCGTATGCAATTGTGCATATTTCAATTATGAGGTAGGTGATGAACTGTGAATGATTTGAAGTGATTTACTTACGATTTCTTCTGCGGCATATATGCCGATTGCATCTGTTTTTACAATATGGGGTTGTAAATGATTATATGTTGCCCCTAATTCACCATGAAGTGGTGCGAAGGCATAGTTCGCCTTTTCAAGCATGCATAAATCAAGTAAAGAATCCCCAGCTGTAATAATAGTATCCATTTGTAGTATTTCTTGTATATATTGCACGGCGTCCCATTTGTTAATTGGTTTTGGTACAAAGTATAGTTTCCTACCTTGAAGTGAATGATTCCAGCCCTGTTTGTCTAACCAGGAAGTGAAGGATGATAATTCATCATAAGGAATGTTCTCTCGTTTAATGATGCAATAGTGGAATAAATCATCAGCCGTTTTTTGTGATATAACCCAATCTTTATGAGCGATTTGTTCAAATTCCTTTAGTATATCGTTCCTCTCTATACATTCTACTGAAATTCTTTTTTTTATTTCTTTGTTCCAAGTAACATCTTGCTTACCGTTATGAAGGATATTACCGCCGTTACTTGTAATGGCATATTCAGGAATGATTTCATTTTGGAATAAAGTAATACGTTGAAATTGTTCAATCGTTCTTGTTGTAACTGGGATAAAATATGAATGCAGTTGCAATTTTATTAGTAGTGTAATGGTTTTATATGTTATGAAAGAAATTTCTTTTCCATCTAAAGTTTCAATGAGCTGAATTGAATTATCTTCTATATGAGCACGAAATGATTTACGGGAATAAATAAGTGTCTGATCAAGATCACTGGCGAAAATCATATCGTATTCCCCCTAAGAGGCTTAATGAGTCCGCAACATGAATAAGTCATATTCTCATATATTTCAACAGGGACATTCTTTTCTTTAGCAAGAAGTAAAATATGCTTTAAATCAGGAGTGTCTTGCTTTCGTATTAAAATTTTCCACGGTATTCTCCGGAGTAATACGCGAGTTGTTTCACCGACTCCTGGTTTAATTAGATTAATATCATCAATTTCAAAGTGAGTTTGGATAGATTGTATATCTTTTAATCCTTGCCAAGATGGATCGGTGTATGTTGAAGCAATATAATGTAATTGATTATCTATATGAGAATGAACAGAAGGGAATAAATCTGTTATCTCATCGATAAAGAAATTTGATAAATCTTCTTGTTCTAGCTCTTTATAATATTTAACACCATGAAAATCATTTGGGCCAATATAGGTGTCATTTAGTACAGTGCGGCTAATTAGTCCAGAGACGGTCGCATTTAAGCAAGCACTAGGGATAAGAAAATCTTCGCGTGTACCGTAAATTGAAGTACAGTAACCGGGATCAGCAAGTACAGCCATACAATGAGAAAGGTGTGTATTATTTCTCTCGTTAAATGTATGTACTGCCTGTTCCAATTCCTTTTTTATTGCACCCTTTCCAGTCCAGCCATCAATGAATTGAATTGTTTCTGTAGAATGATGTTCTAAAATATAGTGAAGTGCATTTTCATCGATGCCGCGTCCACGAATAATAGAAATACAATAGTGAGGTACATCAAGGTTATATTGATAGCGTATGTAGCGTTTTATAAGAATACCAATAGGTGTACCAGCACGCGCTAATGAGACGAGGACGAGATTCGTTCCTTTAGTCTGTATAATTTGTTCAGCGACAACTCCGACAGCGATGGCTAGTTTGTGTTTGTAATGTTGCAGGGAAGAAAAGAATAAATCCATATATGCTTTAGATGGTTTATATTCCGTTGGTAACATTTCAGAATAATGTATGCCAGCTTGAATGGCTTGTTCTCTCGTTTCTGTGGAACTTTCTTTCATTAAATCGCTAATATCTTTTAATAGAAAAATAGCATCATTTGGATCGTAACTACTAATATGGGAATTTACCTTTACCATAATTATCAACCTTCCTTTTCTATGCTATTTGAAAATGAGACGATATGAATACAAGGAATAACTGTTTGTAACTGCTGTAGAAGAGGCGATAAGGCTTCTTCTCCTACATCACGTTCCATAAACACAAATACTTCATCGTAATCATGAGATGAAATATTATAAAAGTAATTTGTAATAGTAGAATCTTCGGGACTTGGATATGAGAAATGATTATGAATGGCGTAGTTCACATCATTTGAAACAGGGTGGATAGGGCTTCGTGTTGTAGATTGATATAAAATATTTTCACCCATTTCAGCAGCAATTTTCATTGGAATATACATAAACTCACCCGTTCCGAGGCAGAGTGTTCGTTTTCCAATTCTTTTTCTTTGTAACATTTTTCCTGCTTCTTGAGCAAAAGAATGAATGTGCTTTTGTTCATATGATGAAATGCCAAAGCGTCCAGTATATTTTATATAATTTGATGTATAGGATAATGCCGGACAAATAATCGTATGTTTTTTGAAATAAGGTTTTGTTTCTTCAATATGAGTATCTGTTTTTGTAATATTCAATGGCTGGCCAGTTGTGTGAATACGGCCTTCTAATAAAGAAATAACATGAATTTTTATTTGAAGTTCTTCTTCTAGTTGTTTAAATTGTCTTCTATTAGTATTAGAACGCCAGTCTAATAACGAAGCGATGGTATACTCTTCTCGTGGAAATTGCTGTTGAATGGATCTGATAATATTTAGTGCGGTTTTTCCAGTTGTCATCTCATCATCTACGAGAATGATCGGATTGTTGTTTTGAAAAAAGCTCTTATCGACATAACAACGGTGTGAGGTTGCATGGGAATGTTCTTCCTCAAATGTAATGACAGATTCGAGATTGGGTATCGATTCCCTAGTTGTATGTACATACTTTGCATTTTGAAAGCATTGAAACATAGAATGGCCAAGTGCTGTTGCTGTTTCAGCGAATCCGATAAATAACACTTCTTCTTGTAAGGGATATTGATAATGAAATATTTCTTCTGGAATTTCATCAACTTCTAATGAAATAAGATTTAAAACTTCTTTTTGAAATGGATGAAAAGTATTATGTAGTATTTCCATATATCTTGCAGCGAGAGCAAATCCACTTGCTAGAGAGACTGCAGGTTTAATAGGAAGATGCTTTCCAAGAATTGTACTTACAAATAAAAAACTCCGCTTCTTATTGATTCTCGCAGCCATTTGAAAAAGATTGTCTAATTCTAAGTTATATGGATTATCACGTACTTCTACATGAACCTTTATATTATTCAAAACGTTATACGTGTTGTTTTGCGTTTGTAATAAGGAGATCGGTGAATTGTTTGTTTTCATGTAGCACCCCGTAAATATTAGATTTTAAAATGGTTTTGCGAGCCCAGTTATAATGGGGCTTTACTTCATTCATTTTGTTAGCAAAACTGCTTTTTAGCACTCCGTTATATGTATTTGCATGTTGTAAAATTGACCTTGCGTCTAAATAATCTTCTATTGTAACAATGTGCATTGCTTGTACAACTTTAATATGAGATGGGTGAATGACTGTCTTTCCGATTAATCCATTTGCATGGTCAAGCGATACCTCTTGAATGAGCCCTTCTTCGTAATCATTAGAAAAATATTCCCATACACATCCTGAAATAACATATCCATTTGTTGCTCTGGAGAAAATATTAATAATGTCGGAAATACAATCACGAACAACAGTAATATGATAGATAGGGGTGTATTTATTACGCCGAATACCAAATATGCTTGAAAAATCAGTAGCACCAATGCGTACATTTAAGATGTAATCACGATAGGAATCTAGTAGATCTTTTATTTGTAACAATGATTCTACACGTGTTTCTCTATACATAATTTCTGGTGATTCTAAAATCGGCATTCCATAAAGGGATAATGAATATAGCTTGTTTATATAGGCAAGCTGATCGATATAAGACTTTCCATTAACGGGTGTGAATTTTGGAAAGACAAAACCACATAAGCAATGAACCGCACTACCTAATTCAGTAACAATTGTCCTCATTTGACTTGGCTGTCGAACTCTAATAAAAAGAAGGGGGATGTCTGCTTGATTTAGTATGTTAGCACTGACCAAGTTGGCGATTTGCTGTATTTGAAAGACGATATTTTGCTCTGCAAACTTTACTTCCTTATCGCTGATAGAGTCTTCTAGACAAAAAATAATCGAGGTAGCTTCCACATGTTTTTTTCTAATTATATCTTCCGCGATCGTTTCTTTCGTGCCAGGAGTATATAGTGTAGCACCTAATGCGTACGCTAATTGCTCTTTCTCTATATTTTTTGAAAAACTAAGAGGTTCTTTATAGAAAAAATTTTGACGTTCTTCTAAGGAGAGATAAGAAAAATAATTCAAATTGTCACCACCTTATTTCAAATAATTCTGTTTAATCGTAACATAATAAGAAAAATCTTCCATAAAAATAAAGCGAGAAATTAAAAAAACATATTGAGAAAGATGAATTATAAGATGAGTATCGAATATTGTTAGTAGAAATATAATAGGGGGAAGAGAAAGTGGAAATACATGAGCTGACGGTAGAAGAAGCAAATGAGATAAATACGTGGACGTACGAAGAACCCTATAATTTATATAGTTTTTCAGGCGAGAAAGAAGTAATAGAGGAATTATTAGATGGGACGTATTATGGCTGTTGTGACGATAAGGGAGAGTTTATCGGCTATTTTTGTTTTGGGGAAAATGCACAAGTGCCAGGGGGAAGAGATGCTCATTTATATGGTGGAGAAGATGTAATTGATATCGGACTTGGCATGAAGCCGGCGTTAACAGGGAAAGGGCTGGGGAAAATGTTTTTTCAAGCTGGGATAGCCTTTGCTGTTAAAGAATTTAAGCTGAAAACGTTTCGACTTAGTGTAGCGACATTTAATACAAGAGCGATTGCGCTTTATAAAAACATAGGTTTTCAGCAAGGCCCTATTTTTTTGAGCCGAGGAAGAGAATTTATGCTCATGGAATACGAAAGACCGTCAGTATAACACTGACGGTCTTTCATATTTTACTCCGAATGCTCAGCTCTGTGCGCTAAGCGGCTTGAAGCGGCAGCAGCGATTCCGCCAACGATATCATCAAGGAATGTATGCACCTTTCCAGTTGATTTATCATTTAAGTATTCTAAAATACCAGGTTTTAATTTATCGATATATCCAAAGTTCGTGAAACCGATAGAACCGTACACGTTAACGATAGAAAGTGCGATCACTTCATCAATTCCGTATAAGCCTTCATCACGTTTTACGATATCTTGTAACGGCTCACTTAACATTCCTTTTTCAGCAAGGACATCGAGTTCGATACCAGTAATTAGTGCATTCTGTACTTCGCGTTTTGATAATACACGCTCAACGTTATAACGGCATTCTGACATCTCTAAATTTGGATGATATTTTTTTTGAAGAAAATGAACAAGCTCAGCAATATCATCAATTGTTACACCGCGTTCTTGTAATAGTTGCAATGCTCTTTCTTGTAGTTGATTTGATTCTTTCATGTTTATCACCTTTTTTTCTTTTTAGTATTTGTATACGTTTCGTTGCTTTATCATGTGCATAGGAATGAAAGGCGAGCACAAGCTCATATATATAAAGAAAAACCATAGGTGGCGACTGCGATGATTCATCATATTTATGAGCATTATCATATGCATGTTAAAGAATTAATCCCCCTTGGCCCCTATAAAAGCTTTTGGATTCGCAACAAAATTTATGTACTTGTTCCAATTGGAGAGATGGAGGAAGAAGTACTTGTAGAGATGAAAAAGCTCAGTGATTATATGAACCAGCAAGGGGATATAACTGTAGCGACTTTCGTTCCGACTATACACGGCTACTATGTAAGTGAGATAGAAGAACAAAATTACTGCTTATTAAAAGGTATGCGCGCGTTAGAACGACATGCTATGTCATTAGGAAGTGAGCTTTCCATATTCCATAAACGAGGTGCATTCTTTCCAGAAGAAATTGAGCAACTAAGCCGCATTGGTGAATGGAAAGCGTTATGGGAAAAAAGGCTCGATCAGTTAGAAAAGTTTTGGCAGTCACAAGTGATGAACCACCCTACAGACGTATTCGATCAATTGTTTATTGAATCCTTCCCGTATTACTTAGGAGTTGCGGAAAATGCCATTCAATACGTTGTTGATACAGAGATGGATGATACGCCGCAACTAACGGATGCAGCAACAATTTGCCAAGAACGATTCACACCTTTATTATGGCATCAAACGAAGCGTCTCAAACTCCCTTTTGATTGGGTGTATGATCACCCAACTCGAGATATAGCAGAATTAATCCGCTATATGATAATTGAAAAAAAGAAAGACTGGGAGCAAACAATCGTTCAATTTGTTACAGATTATGAACGGAACTATTCGCTATCCTCATTTGGGTGGCGCCTATTATTTGCAAGGCTTCTGTTCCCGCTTCACTATTTTGAAACAGTCGAACGATATTACCAAACTGGAAACGAAGAACAAAAAAGCATATATAGAGATCGCTTAGAAGCCATTTTACACGATGTGAACCGCTCTGAGCAATTTATGAAACATTTTTATGGCTCACTTCGTTTACCAGTTGATAAGCTCGGGATTAGAAAATTAGATTGGCTGTCTTAAAAATATAAAAAAGAGACCGATTGAGGTCTCTTTTTTATATACCACAATTATATGTAATACATTACGCCCCTACCTGTTGATCTGCACATATATTTAAAATGAATTGATGTTGTTCGATTTTTTCATTTACTTTACTCAATAATTCTTGCTGGATTTCTTTAAATAAAAATTGATAGCTCGCATTCCATGTCGGTATAACGGATGAAAGGTCCAATAAATACTCTTTTTTCCTTTCTAGTTCTTGAATTGTTAAAAACGTGTTCCCCATTTTTGGCATGTGTCGTCCCCCTATGTTTTTTACTTTATATGTGTGAACGATTCACTATATAGTATCAATTATCGCATTTTTTGAGAAGGATTTCCAATTTTGTTTTATGATGTTAACGGATAAATGTGATTTGTATAAAAAAAGGAGACCAAATTTGGTCTCCTTTTAGTAAGTGGCTTTGAACGAGCCGCTTTCGCTTTTAATTAAAATACTTGTTCTACTTCGATAACGCCTGGTACTTCTTCAAGTAATGCGCGTTCGATACCAGCTTTTAGTGTGATTGTAGAACTTGGGCAGCTTCCGCATGCACCCATAAGGCGTAATTTTACGATACCTTCTTCAATGTCTACTAATTCAACGTCTCCGCCATCGCGAAGTAAGAATGGACGTAATTTATCTAATACTTCTAGTACTTGTTCTTGCATATGTGGGTTTTCCATTTTTATCGACTCCTTTCATCAGTTTTATTATAATCAAGATAGAGGGGAAAATCTATTTTTTCTGTTCTTGTTTTATTGCCGAAATTTTTTATCATGTTTACAACGTGTTTTTTCAGTATAGGGGTATGGAATGAGTTTGTAAAATGATGTGCTTATGTAATAAGGTATCTGAATATACTGTTAGAACAAGAAGTGGGGGAGAAGAAATGGTTAATGTGCAAGTGTATGGGACGAAAGTAATTTGTGCGAGCTGCGTTGGAATGCCATCTTCAACAGAAACGTTTGAGTGGTTACAAGCGGCGATTGGTCGTAAATATGAAGGACAAGAAAATAAATTTAATTTCGAGTATATTGATTTTCAAGAAGAACAAGAAGATGAAGAGAAAAAAGCATTCGCAGAGCGCGTAGTGGAGGAAGATTTATTTTATCCGGTCGTTCTTGTAAATGGAGAAATTGTTGGAGAAGGAAATCCTCGTTTGAAGGATGTTTACGAAGAAATCGAGAAATATTTATAAAGCAGGAAGCCTTTGCGAATTTGCAAAGGCTTTTTTTATTGGAGGGATAGATGTGGAGAATGTAGTGAAGCATGCGTTACCGAAAGAAGTAGAGCAGTTGATGGAGCAGTACATAGGAGGACTGAAAGAAATTTTTTTAGATGAAAAAATAGTCGGGGTATATATTTACGGATCCATCGCACTCGGTGCATTTCATGCAGAAACGAGCGATGTTGATTTTGTCACGGTAATAAGTGATCCCGTGAATGAAGCTGAAAAACAGCAACTTGTAGAACTTCATAAGAAACTTAGTGATAGTACGTTAGGGAAAAGAATGGATGGTATGTATATTCCGCTTGCTGATTTAGGGAAATACAATGATGAAATGAATGAGTACGTGTATTGTGCAGATGGTAAGGCGAATATAGGACATTGGGATATTAATGCAGTCACATGGTGGACATTGAAAAATCAAGGTATTACAGTTATCGGGAAAGAAGCGGAAGACCTTTCGTTTCAAATAGGGTGGGGTGATGTAGTCAATACGATGAAATACAACGTAGAACGATACTGGAGTGAAAAAGCGAAGCAGCCATATTTATTTTTTATAGAAGAGTGGGTAGAATCAGCTGTCGTTACGATGGGCCGCATTTTATATACTCTAGATCATAAAACAATCGTTTCAAAAGATAGAGGATTGCAATACTTGTCAGAACGTTCAGGGGAAGAATGGGAGATTTTATTAAAAGAAGTAGCAAGAATACGGCAGAATCCAAAAGAAAAGCGAATGCTCTCAAGGTGGAGAAGGGCAGATATGACGAAGAGGTACTTACTGCATTTAATTGAAACATGCAGAGAGAAATGGTAGGGAAGAAAATGGACAATACAGTTGAATGTATTGTCTTTTTTTACGTTTAATTTGGTATATAATGGTTTAAAAGGTTTAATTATACTGGAGGGGATATAATGGACACGGAATTAGTTACATATAAAGAAAAGAATGTACAAATGAGTATGCTCGAAGTAATCAGTATGATAGTAATTATTTTTGGGGTAATGTATGGAATTGGTTATTTGAACTTTTTATATGAATTCTCATTATATCCGTGGTATGTAAATCATCTCATTTCACCCTTCACGTTTTGTATGATTATTGTAATGTATGCACCGGCAAGAAATTACTGTGTGCATTTACTAAAATCAATACAATTCAATAACTCAAAACATTATGTAACAATAATAATGACGATGATCGTACTGCTTATATATCTTGCGGTATTAAATTTAGTTTTACCACATGGGCTTCGTGTGGGTGAATCTAATATAGTAATAGAGCCTACTAAAAATGAAATCATTTTATATGTAGTTGTACTCACGATTTTCGCACCGATTTGGGAAGAGCTTGTATTCCGAGGTATGCTTTTTATGAAATTATCTCAGCGTTTCTCTACACTTAGTAGTGCCGTTATAAGTGCTTTCATATTTACTTTAGGTCATCCCCTTACAGTAGGGAGTGTTTTATATATTTTGGGTATAGGGATAAGTTTAGCCTACACCTATAAGAAAACAAACAATTTACTCGTTCCAATTGGAATTCATGTATTAAACAATGTATTTTTTATATTAGTAAATTTTCAACTGTAAAAAAGACGCCTTTTTGAAAGGGCGTCTTTCGTATTATGTAGAGGAAAGATAATAGAAACAATATGTGTGTGAAGGAAGACGATGAGTAAATATAAATTACATATAGATAGAGAACAATTATGGAAAGGCTGCATCTTAAATTCGATTGCAAATGCAATTTCTGTAGCACATGATCCTGATCTCTCACATGAAAGTTCATGGGATGGATGTAACTATAGTATGCAAGATAGTCAAGGCGGAAGAGGGACAATTACGTTTCATCCGGATTATACGATCGTATGTCTTCAAGATGTGAATAGTGAGAGAATTGATGAGTGGATTGATGCGAAAAATTATTTTGAAGGGGCACCTTCGGAAGTAATAGATATTGCGAAAGAAGAAGCACTTCAATATGTATTAGAAGAAGTAGAAGGTGAAACAGTTCCTTTTATTACAACTGCCATTTTGGATTGAGGATAGCGGTGCGTATTCAATTGATTCATTTGAAGAGATGGAAGAGCACGGCGGATTCTTATTAGAAATTCCATTACTTGATAAGGAATCAGCGATGGAAAGATTGGAAGAAGAGTATGAGCTAACAGAGGAACAAATAGAGCTTTTACAAATCGTGTATGAGAGAAAAATCCAAAGTGAAAATGAGGAAATTATATTGTCTAAAGATGAGGTAGCGATGATTGGAACAGATGATAGTGAAGGACTGAAAGTTAGTAAAGAGTCGTTTGAAGAAATGAATACTACTTGGGCGTTGTAGGGGGAAGGGATATAAAAGTGTGATAAAGCACTAGCAGAAAGCACAATGTGAAGTTACATTGCGTTTTCTACTAGTTTTTTCATATACATGTCAACTTCGTGAAAGAATACGAGCTCTTTTTCCTCGGTACTCAGATGTACAGCACATTGCAAATATTGCTGTAAGTAGTGATTAGCTTGCTCGTACTGTTTTAAATTGTAGAAAGAGAAACAAGTAAGAAGCAAAAACGCTTTTTCCTGTAATATTGGAACGACGGCTAGTACCGGAGTAACGGAATGTATATTTGTTTTTACTAAATTCTCATAAGATGCCCACACTTGAAACCAGTCGAAAATAGTAGAAAGATAATTCAGAATGTCGATAGTTTCATGTGAAACATTATGCAATAACTGGTTCTGTTTCATATGTATAGGCTCTATTCTCGTTCGCAGAATGCAATCGAATATTGAGATGTTTTCTTTAATTAGTAATTGGTCCGTGATAAGCTGCGGGAGACCGATAGGATGAACTCCTATATGTATATAGAAGTCATCTCCAAATTGACTTTTTTGTATGTTAATGAGTTTATAAAATCCGTTTTCAGCTTTGCAAAATGTATGTCTTTTTTTCTTAAATCCAAGCGGTTTTAAAGCAGCATGTAAACTTGCAATGGAATTTTGTACCGCTTTAGAATAAGGCTTACTCTTCGTCATATTCATATGTAGTTAAGTTTTGTAAGAAACTTTCAAAGTTAGGTGCTAATTCAATTATTTGCTCAACTTCATTATCAATAAATATAACTGGAGGATTTTCAGCTACATTTCGATAGTCTAATGCAATCCACGTATGCCCGTCCCCCGATAAAAGTACGAGATTCTCAGGCATTTCCCATTCCTGAATGAAATAATGACTCTCTAAAATACTAGATTCATTTTCATCAAAAGAAATGCCATATAAGCCAGAAACATTAACGTGATCGTCTGCCCAAGAATTTGGCTCTGAAGTAGGGTGAGCATCAAGGCGCAGTGTTCCTCCATTTTGTTCTTTTAGAAGGTTTATGTATGATTCCGGAAGCTTTACGTTCAGTACTTCTTCTGCTTTTTTGATTAGTTCGTCGTTAATGGGTGCTAGTTTTAAATAATCATCTTCTGTCCAAATTGTAGTCTTCATATTGGATCACCTCAAATAATAGTTTTAAGAATCTTATGTCATATATTATAGTTAGTTTGAATAACGAGCAATAGAGGGAGGAAATAATGAAAAAGTTTCAAATCGAACTAAATAAACTGCCGACAGAAAATGCCGGAGAAATAGTAATTAGTATAGATGAGAGAATTGTGTTGCAAGAAAAAACAGACATAATCGACCCGATTTGTCAGTTGTTTGACGCATGGGGTGAATGTTTTAAAGATGATGGTGCTGTGATTTTTTTAGATGGATATGAAAAAAAGGTAGAGTTTAAGAAGAAGGATGGGGACTTTCTCATTATTAATCAAAGAGGAAAAAAGTTAGCTAGTGTTGATAGCGAGCAATTTTTACGAGCAATCTTTTCGTTTCTTAAAAAGGAGATAGAGCAGATTTACATAAGTGGAGTTGATTCTTTCCGAATAAAAGATGCGTATCATAGAATTTTAGAAATTGAGCCATTTCTTTCTGAACTTGTAAATGGAAATAACGCAATTATGTACCGAACATATCATTCTACAAGTGGTAAGTATGAATTAAACTGGAATTATTTAAAGGGGATAGAGGTTGACCCGATATTTACTCCGGTACTATCTCATAATGAGAAGAGTATCTTTTATGTGGAGGAAAACAACCACGAAATTCGTAAACTCGATAGTGAAACGAAAGAAGAGGTTTGGCAGTGTCATCTTCCACTAGTAGAAGATTGTAATTGCATAACTGTGAATGATGTCACAATTATTTGGCATGCGAATAGATTTGGAGAAAATATTGCGAAATTGTACGCTATTTCATCAAGTTCTGGGGAGTTTCTATGGAATTTAGAAATAGAAGGGCATATTATACAAGATGTAAAAACTACGAGGGAAGAATTACCACGTTTATTAGTTATTACACAGGAAGGCTACAATGTTTTATTAGAGCTTGAAAGTGGAGTGAAAGTATGGGAAAAGAATGTCCGAGTTGGAGGAGAGAAGTTGCAGTGCCATTTTGGCTCAGATTACTATGTGTTAGCAGGAAATCCTTTGGATGAAGATGCGGAAGTTGATGCATATAGTAACGTTGCAATTGCCATTCAATTATTAGATGCTTCTACACGATGGAAACAAATGATGGAAGATTGTAATCCAAATGAACCAGTTACTTTAACTAATGAACATTTTATATGTGTAGCAATAGATTTATTACAAAAGTGGGAATATGGAAAAGAAGGTTGTAACTTAATTTTTGAAAAAGCCTTTGATGAGGTACAGTACTCTTACATTGCATCACAGGAATCAAAAATATTATTAACAAGAACTGAGTATGATTATGAAGAGGTAAGTAAACAAATACAATGTTATGACCATAAGAGCGCTCAAAAGTTATATGAAGTAAATATGCCTTTTGAAATTGAATTGCCTCCATTTCTTATCGGAGAGATGATGGTATTGTCCTTAGGAGAAGGAAGAATTTGTGGTATTAATATTCAAACAGGTAAAGTGATTTGGAACAATACGACTCTACATGATATTACAGAGGTTCTGTTATATAAAGATCGAGAAATTTATATTGCAACTTCAAATTTAGAATTGATAATACTTGATGCTGCATGTGGCGAGGTAAAAGATATAATTAAACTGCCTAAAAATGTTGTAGCAATAGATTTTATTGTATCAATTGAGGAAGTTAATAATGCATTATTCATTAGTTGCGTAAGTGGAAATATGTTTGAAATAGTAGAAAGCTAATTTGTGAGTTCTCTTAAATCGAGATGTTTGTTTTAAAATAGTAGTATATATTCACTAAAAAAGATGTATAAAATGATTTTGATGCATCCTTTTTAGTGAATATATAAAATAATTAACTTAGTGTATTAAAGATATCATTCATAAGTATTCTAATATATTTAAAAGTAAAATGGAATAAGAAACGGATAATTGTCGGAATATATTCGGTTTCCGTTCATTTTTATGAAATATATGTACTTTTTGTTAGATTCCTTCTTTTTATTTCTATAAAATACACGTATGTAGATATGAGAAAAGGATGATATAAGTGAAGGACACTGTTTTACAAGAAAAAATTTCTCCGCAAGAGTTGCATAAAGTTGTTCAAAAGAATACAGCTTATTATGACTTTAAGTGGGGCAAAATAGAAAATCCAGCGCAAGGAAATACGTGGAATTGGGTAGCCTTTTTCTTCCCAACTTTTTGGTTAGCTTATCGTAAAATGTATAAGTTGTTTATTATACTTACGTTATTAGCGGTACCTACTTTCATTGTAGCTACTTTTATTGATATACCAATGTGGATAGATTTTATCATATACGCTGGAACGATGCTGTTTATTGGATGGCAAGGAAATCGATTGTATTATAAGCATGTTATCCGTATTTTACATAAAGTAGAAGATGTACCTGAGTATAAGAAAGAGTATTATTTACAATCAAAAGGCGGCGCTCATATCGGGCTTATGATTGGTTTGCAAGCGATAGTATTTGTATTGTTTGCAGGTGCTAGCTTTGGTTTATCGTATGTACCAACTGAACCTAATATTAAAAATGTTGTTCGCCTAAGTCTTGAAGGAGAGGCTTTAGAGTCTATTACAGATAAGTCAAATTGGAAGTATGTAAAGAAAGAAAAGGATTATGACGTAGTAGAATTTACTGGTTATGATTATGAAGAAAAGAAAAATGTAAAAATTAAATTCGCTGTATACTTAAATGATGATTATTTTGAATGGCAAGAAGTGTATGTAAATAATAAAAAGTTAAGTGAAGAAGAAGTAGAAGAATATCAAATGTACGTTGAAGAAAATATGTGGTTTTTCTAGAGGGAAACTCGTCCATTTTGAAAAGAAGAATCTTGTGAGGGTTCTTCTTTTTTATTGTAAAACACCATACGAATTGAAATTTTGTAAAATACAATAAAAAATGAGAATTACAGGTAGGCTTGTCAATAACGTGAGACTATGGCACTATAAAGAAATGCTGTACAAATTTTATTTATCGAGATGTAAACATCAATTTTGATTTTTACGTATAAATAATGAACGGAGGAAATGAATTTATGGCTACTTTACCAAATTGTCCAAAATGTAATTCAGAATATACGTATGAGGATGGCGTTCTTTTCGTATGTCCAGAATGTGCTCATGAGTGGGGCCAAGAAGCAGAAGCTGAAAATAATGATGGTGCAAAAGTTGTAAAAGATGCGAACGGAAACGTTCTTCAAGACGGCGATGCTGTTACTGTCATTAAAGATTTAAAAGTAAAAGGAACTTCTTCAGTTGTGAAGATCGGTACGAAAGTAAAGAGCATCCGTCTAGTTGATGGTGATCACGATATTGATTGCAAAATCGACGGTTTCGGAGCTATGAAGTTAAAATCACAATTCGTTAAGAAGGCGTAAGTAACAAGAGGAGGCGACTAGCCTCCTTTTTTATTGTCATTTTTTGTCGGTAAGTCGATATTCCTTGTCGAATCGTCGATATATTTCAAAAATCGTTGATATATTTTGAGTTATGATAGATATATTCGAAAAATCGTCGATATAATTTCACTCACCGAGAAAGGTGCATCATTTACCGAGCAAAAAGCTAGATTACCGTCCGCCATAGTCAATCTCCTTCAACTGACACCGCTTATTAAAGAAAGTTTTATATCCAAGCTGCAAGAAGATAATAACAGCAAAAGCGGTACTTCCTGAAATACCGAGTATAATTGCGATTTGATATTGAATGGCTGTAAATGGTGATACACCAGATAAGATTTGACCGGTCATCATGCCCGGTAAGCTTATAATTCCCATTCCGAACATAGAATTGATTGTTGGTAAAATAGCGGAGTCAAAAGCGTCGCGTATGAGCGGAGCAGCGGCTTCTTTCGGTGTGGCACCGAGCATAAGTGCCCCCTCGAGTTGACCTCTTTGCGATTTCATATTGTTTAAGAACGTATTTGCACCGAGAGAAACACCTGTCATCGCATTCCCAACTAACATTCCGGTAATCGGAACGATATATTGCGGGGCGTACCACGGATCATGTCCGATAATAACAAAGATAAATAGTAGAAGTGGCCCAATTGATCCGGCTACCATGGAAAGGGCGGCTACTCGTTTTAATTCTTTAGACATTGGGATATTCACTCGTTTATAAATATTAAAAATTGCAAAGGTAGTAATAGAAGTAATGAGAGCAATTGTATAAAATGGATTACTATTTTCAAATACGTATGTAAGGACATAGGCAACGAGTACGAGCTGAATCGTCATACGGAACGTTGCGAGCGCGATTTGTTTTTCGCGAGGTATCCCTTTTAATTTCACGAGCCCGATTAAAATAAGAATAAAAATATATGCAGCGGCAAGTTGCCAAATTTGGAGTTCAATCACGCCCTTCAACTGAGAGCACTTCCTTTCTAGTTGCACCGTTTGCTTTACTAATCTCAATAATATCGTCTGCAATTTCTTCTGGAAGCTGTTGTGAGTGCGTGATGAAGATGACTGTTTTTTTCTTTTCTTTTGCTAGCATAGTGAATTGCTTCATAACGCGTCGTTCTGTATCGCTATCTAACGCCGAAGTTGGTTCATCTAATAAATAGACAGGTGGATTCATAAGTACGATACGTGCAAAAGCAAGTCGTTGTTTTTCGCCACCTGATAATGAATCAGCGTTGTCTTCTAAATTTTTTTCCAAGCTAACAGTCGTTAATGCACTTCGCAAGGCAGCATCATTTGGAAATGGTTTTTCAGAAAGACGAAGTCCCATTAATAGATTGTTTTTAATGGTTCCATCGAAAATAGGTGGCGTTTGCCCAAGCATGACTACGTCACGTCGTAATTGAATA
Source organism: Bacillus cereus group sp. BcHK124 (assembly GCF_027712065.1). Taxonomy (NCBI): domain Bacteria; kingdom Bacillati; phylum Bacillota; class Bacilli; order Caryophanales; family Bacillaceae; genus Bacillus; species Bacillus cereus group sp. BcHK124. The sequence goes on along the minus strand of NZ_JAQFPJ010000015.1, from coordinate 37,083 downwards.
GGGGGATAGTCAGAAATCAATTTTCCGTTATATTCAATTGTTCCAGATGTTGGAGATTGTAGATCATTTAACATACGGAGCAATGTGCTTTTTCCACTCCCACTCTCGCCGATAATACATGTGATTTTTTCTTTTTGAATCTGTAAATAAGGAATGTGCAGTATATCTTTATATGTAACGTCTTTTAATATAAACATAGATGGCTCCTTTCTGATTCTAGTTCTATCGTATCAAAAAAGAGAAGGTAACGGTTATAAAGAGCAACGTTTTTTCTTCGTCTTGATTTCTATTAATAAGTTAAGTAAACGATCTAATTCTTGGCTGAAAGAAATTACTTTATGATGAGTGAATCCGTACTTTTCAACGAGATAGATCAATTCTTTCTTCTTCGCTTCTATGCGATCATTTAATTTTGTTACGTTCATAAGTGAAATGAAATGCCTCCTGTAAAAGTATTTACAACACAAAAAATAAGACCGAATGAATTCGGCCTTAAAGGAAATAAAACAACTTATCAATAGCATACACTGTTTATTGGTAGTTTTTAATATGAAAATGAAAAATAAATCATGATTCATATTGAGAAAGATGTGTCTGATAATTATATTTTAACGAATAAGAGGCTGCCTAATTAGGAGACAGCCTGTAAAGTATTAACCGTTATGATATTTGTACATCCAGAGGATACCGGATTTTAGTAACCTTGGTACACGTCCCATTAATGGTTGGTTTGCTAGCAAACCAAAGCCATGCTTCTTACCAAGAGAGCCGAGAACACCTTTTAATTTAATGACAGGTAGTTCGTCAGGAAGTGGTTCATTATTCCAACGTTTTAATAATATTTGGACAATTTGTTCCCCTTGACCTTCAGCAAGTTGTGCAGATGGTGCGTGTGGAAGTGCTGCACAATCTCCTACAACATATACGTGCTCGTTATTTGGAATATTGTGATATTTTGTTAAAACAGCCCGTCCGCTACCATCTTGTTCAACTGGAAGGTTTCGAACAACTTCATTTGCTTGAATACCAGCTGTCCAGACGATTGCATCACATTCAAGTGGTTCATCGTGGTTGTACACAATATTTGGCTCTACTTTTGTAATGTTAGAGTTTCGTATAATAGTAACTTTATGTTTTACGAACCATTCTTCTACATATCTACTTAATTTCTCTGGATATGGGAATAGAATTCTATCTTTTCGATCAAATAAGTAGATTTTTAAATCAGAACGACTCTCGCGAAGTTCACTTGCAACTTCAACGCCACTTAATCCAGCGCCAACGACAGCTACTGTTGCATTTGGTTCTAGACTATTTAATTGTTCATATGTCTTACGTGTTTGTTCAATCGATTGTAGGCTATGTGTATATTCCTTCGCCCCAGGAACGTTATGGTATTTATCCTCACAGCCAAGTCCAATAATTAAATCATCATATTGGATCGCTTCGCCGCCATCGAGATGAACAGCTTTTTCTTCGAGATCAATATTTGTTACTGTGCCGTATTGAATATTGAGGCGTGGGTGTTCAGGAAACGGTATACGAATATGCGTTTCTGAAATAGTACCCGCAACTAATGCATAATATTCAGTTTTGAAGCAATGATATGGTACTTTGTCGATTAATGTCACTTGTACATCATCTGGAAGTTGGTTGCTTGGAAGTAGCCGCTGCAGAATTCTCATTCCACCGTAGCCGCCACCTAATATTACGAGGTGTTTCATGATGGATTACCCCTTTTCTGTTGAAATATCCCCTAATCATAAAATTTTATATTAATAAAATATTTTGACTTTACTCAATCAAATTATATCGAATTTGTGAACAAATAACAATGCATGAATGAATACTCTGTTGTACAATAAGAAGAAAAGTAGAGTAAACTGTTTTTCTTATTTAGTTACCATTTCATCGCAAGTAGCATGTTATATAGAAGGAATCATCTATTTTGAAGTGAAATAATGAAGTAACTAAATAGTTTAGAAGGTGTAATGAAAACAACAAGAAACAGCTTAGTTTTTTTCTTATAGATGAAGTCAGAAAGTAATTTGTTTTGTAGTACAGGGGGGAGAATTTTGATTAAACCATTAATTGAATTTTGTGTAGGTAACCTTGCAAGTGGTTCACAAGCAGCTTTAGAGAAGTTAGAAAAAGATCCGAATTTAGATGTAATGGAGTATGGTTGTTTAGGATATTGTGGCATTTGTTTTGAAGGACCGTTTGCACTTGTAAATGGTGAAGTAGTACAAGGTGCTACAGTAGAAGAACTTGTTAATAATGTATATGAGTATTTGGATGAAAATCCAATGTTTTAAGGTGTTGCAATCGGCAGCACCTTTTTCTTTTTCTATGAGATAAAATCTTCTTTCGCAGGGAGATAATACTGTATATAAATAAAAAAAGGCCCTTTTAGAAGGGCTTTTTCTTACACAATTTGCGCAAGATTGGCTCATCGCCAAATGTTGTCAAATATGAGAAACGGGGGACATTCATATTGTGTTCTAAAAGCGTGCATTTTATACTTGAAATAACAAATTATTTTTGGAGTGAATACAAATGAGCCAATTTTCTTTTACAAAAATGCATGGTCTTGGCAATAGTTATATATATGTAAATATGTTTGAAGAACAAATTCCTGAAGAAGATTTAGCTCTTGTGGTGGAAAAGGTTTCAAATATTAATACTGGTATTGGAGCAGATGGAATGATTTTAATTTGTCCATCTGACGTAGCGCCGGTGAAAATGCGCATGTTTAATAATGATGGATCAGAAGGAAAGAGCTGTGGTAACGGTTTACGCTGCGTAGCGAAATATGCGTATGAGCATAAACTAGTAGAAGATACAGTTTTCACAATTGAAACGTTAGCTGGCATTGTAACGGCGGAAGTAACGGTAGAAGAAGGGAAAGTTACATTAGCGAAAATCGATATGGGAGCACCTCGTTTAACCCGTGCAGAAATACCGATGCTTGGTGAAGGTGAAACACCATTTATTCGTGAAAACTTCTTATACAATAACCATCGTTATGCATTTACAGCTGTTTCAATGGGAAATCCGCATGCAGTTATTTTTGTTGATGATGTAGACCAAGCACCTCTTACAACGCTTGGTCCAGTCCTTGAGACACATGAAATGTTCCCGGAACGAGTAAATGTTGAATTCATCGAAATCTTAAATGAGGAAGAGATGAACTTCCGCGTTTGGGAACGTGGATCTGGTGTAACACAAGCTTGCGGAACAGGGGCGTGTGCTGCAGTTGTAGCCTCTATTTTAAATGGAAAAATGGAACGTGGTAAGGAAATTACAGTTCATTTAGCTGGCGGCGATTTAATGATTGCATGGACAGAAGAAGGAAACGTGTTAATGAAAGGACCAGCAGAAGTAATTTGCCGCGGAGTGTATGAGTACAAGATAGAAGCGTAAAGATGTATAATAGAACGAGAACAGAAAGGATGGTGTATTTCATGATTGAAGTTACAGAACAAGCAGCTTTTCAAATTAAAGATATGTTAAAAGATGCTGAAGATGGAGAGAAGTACGTGCGCCTTGCTGTACACGGCGGCGGATGTAGTGGTCTTTCTTACGGCTTAGGATTTGAAGTAGAACCAAAAGAAGACGACACAGTTCTTGAGTTTTTCGGTGTTGAATTTGTTATCGATAAAGAAAGTGCTCCCATTGTTAAAGGAGTAAAAATTGATTATAAACAATCTATGCTTGGCGGTGGATTCACAATCGACAATCCAAACGCAATCGCATCATGCGGATGTGGATCATCTTTCCGTACAGCGACGAACGCTGGTAAGCCAGAAGAGTGCTAAGTTTTTAGTTGAAATAGAGAAAGACCTTTTTAGCGATGGAGTGCAATCGTTAAGGAGGTCTTTTCTTTTGCCGTAAAAGTCCAATTGGTGACGGCATGAAGGTTTCTAAAGTGAAGAAATAATTATTATCTTACAAAAGTGTAATGTTCGTGTCATGTTTTTGAATTTCTTCTTTAAGCTTTGGGTTTTAAGATAACAATATAAGAAAAAACATATGAGGTGAAGGAAATGAAAAGATATATTGCACTGTTTAGTATTTTAGTTGTATTCGCAAGCCTGTTAGTTGGTTGTGATATTAACCGTATGGGGAAAGATCAGTACTATGTTCAAATCACAGCTGATGGAATTGAAAAAAATGAGAAGTCTGATAGCGGAGAGCCTTACAAATATTTTGAGTATAAATTAAAAGGATTCGATAAAGATGGAAAAGAAAAAGAATTAGAATTCACAGCTCAAAAAAACTTACGTAAAGATGCATTCCTACGCGTATATCATTCAGATAAAAAAGGTGTTTCGGCTTGGGAAGAAGTAAAGAAAGACGAGCTTCCTGCGAAAGTGAAAGAAAAATTAGGTGCAAAATAAGAAAGAAAAAAGGAATTGACGAACAGGGTCAATTCCTTTTTATATTTTCAAAATCATCTTCTGAAATGACTGTAAATCCGTGTCTTTTGAATAAAGCAGTTGTTACCCCGTAACCAGTTTGTTTATTCCCGTTAAATTCTCCCGTGTAAATGGTAGAACTACCACAAGAGGGACTGCGTTCTTTCAAAATAATATATTCTGGATGCAAATTTTTAATTTGTTCTAGCGCTTTATAAGCGCCACTTACGAAAGATTCTGTGACATCTTCACCGTCTTTTGTCATCACTTTCGCTTTTCCATCTAAAACGTCATCGCCATTCCCGCCAATAATCTCAGCTGAAGGACGAGGCGTTGGCAATCCTCCTAATACTTCAGGACAAATGAGGACTGTATCTTCTTGTTGCAGGAGTTCCTCTATTTTTGAAACGAGATTGTCATTTCCATCATATCGACAAGCAATACCACCTAAACAAGCGCTAATTACAATCATATTTTCATCTCCAATAAAAAATATTAATTACCAAGCCAAATTCCCTTCCGGCTCCTTATTTATAAGTGAGGTGATAAAAATGGGAAGCTTATATAACTTAATGAAACCATATAGTGAATTTCGAAGTAAAGAAGAATTTAATACATATCAAAAACAAGTTTTGAAATATTATCGATTTCAATTAAATAAAACGGATGCTACCATTATTCATTTTTTAGGAAAGTATGCAGTGAATGAGAAACAGAAAACAGTAGGAGTTGCTTGTCCGTTAATGGAGACGATTGCGACGAATGTTGGAAAGAGCATTCGTACAGTACGCCGCTCTATTGCAAAGTTAGAGGAATTAGGAATTATAAAGCGTGTCGCAACAAAAGAAAGACATAAGCGCGGCGGGTATAGTGCGAACTTATATGTTTTTCTTATATCTGCAATTGACCGTATGGATGACCGTATGAAAATGTCCGCTTGTAAAAGTGAGGATTATGCAGCTGGCTGTAGTAAAAATGAGCAAAAAAATGAGGGGGAAACAGTTCTTTTTAAAAACTTTCCACAAATAAAAGAGAATAGAAAAGGAACGTACGAGCTTGATGAGACGTATTGCCGTCATGATATACCGAAGCCTTTTATATATGCACTTCTGCCGATGACGAGTAATCCGAAGAAGATTAATATATTTTGGAGTAAGGTGGAGCTTGCTTATAAAAAGAGTGGATTATTAGAGCAAGGTGTTTTACTGGAGCAAATATTAGCTGATGAAGAAGTGTATGGAAATTTCATTTGGCGAGTAAAGAGTGTTGTGAGAGCGTATAAATACGGAGAAATCCGTAAAAATGTGAAGGCTCTTTTATATAGTACAGTGCGGGATTTATTTTTAGAGGTTGGATTAGAATGGGGAGCAGCCGTGAGAAGAAGTAAGGGGATACCGTTATTTGATCCATTTAAAAAGGAGCCATGCGTATAATACATGACTCCAAATAGTTAATCAAACTTTCTTACAACTGGAACGCGAATCGCTACAAATAGTACGAAGACGATAACGGCGATTGCACCGCTCTTCATAACGGTTACGATTGGAATTCCTATTGCAAGTGCGATTGATGTGAATGCATATGAAAGCGGGATAAAGCCCATTGATGATAGCATAAGCAAACTCATTACGCGTCCCATCATTTCTTCTTTTACTGTCGATTGAATCATCGCCATCAGTGGAACGATAGCCATTGCGATTGTAATACCATAAAACATGCCAGCTAATAATGCTTGCCATAGTACAGTGCTAAAGTTGATGGATAAGAAGAAGACACCAGACAGTAGCATCATGATAATGCAAAATAGACCGCGTCTACGATTAATATTTTTTAAACCGACAATGACAGCGCCTATTGCCATTCCGCCGCCTACAGACGCTTCTAAGTAACTAAACTGAAGCGAATCACCGTGCAGAACATTTTTAATGAAAAGCGGGAAACCGACTTGCATCGGACCGATTAAAAATAAGTTTAGAAAGGCGCTACAAATAAGGAAAGTTGAAAGGAATGGAGATTCCTTTACATATAAAATTCCTTCTTTAATAGAAGTGAACATGCTTTTGTCTGTATTTTGCTGCTCTGGCATCGTAAATTGTATTTTTTGAACGAGTATAGCTGCGACAATGAGTAATAAAATTGTAATCGAGAAAATCGTTTCATAGTTCGTAAATTTAATAAGAATGCCGCCAAGTACAGGCCCTAAAATAACCGATGCTTGGTTCGTCATTTGTGTAAGTGAGTTTGCTTGTGTTAAACGGCTTTTTTCGACAAGTTCAGGCAAGATAGATCCATCAGCTGACCAGAAAAAAGCATCAGCAAGTCCAAAGAATAAAGCGAATAAAGCAAATGTATATAGTGTTACATCACCTACGATGAACCATGTAAGGATAGTTGCGACGAGAATAGCACGAACAATATTAGAATAAAACATAATGTTTTTTTTCGGGAATTTATCAGCTACAGCGCCGCCGATAATCATAAAAATAAGCCTTGGAACACTAAGAGCTACGAAAACAACACCGAGTGATGCCTCAAGGTTTAATGTTTTTGCTATGTACCACGTTTGTGAAAAAGTAAAAAAGGCTAAAGCGAAACTTGAAAAAAGAGTAGCTGCCCAAAGAAAAAGGAAATTCGTATTTTTTAATAACGGTTTTCCGCTTCCTTCTAAAGCAGATTTATTTTGTTGTAGTTCCTCCATATTGCTTCCTTTCTATACGACAAATTTAAACTAAAAAACTTGTTAACAATCACTTTATCCCGCGTTAACGGGCAGTAAAACTCCCACCTCAAAATTTGGCTCGAGCAAAGAAGCTAGGTGGGAGACTAACTGCCCGTAAACGTCCGATTGGTTCAACTAATACTCAGTGGTGGGGGATGAATCCCCCCCCACCACTGAGTATAGTTTCACTTTATACAGTTTCTAATATTTCTATACTGCACTTTCTCATTGTAGACAATTATGTTGGATTTGCACAGTGGCTATTTAACGACAAAAAAGAAGATACCATTTGGTATCTTCTTTTTTGTCGTTTAGGCTAATGCAATATAAATATCCAATTGTACGTTAGTTGGATCTAACGCTCTTTCATCATAAAGCTCAAAGTCTGTTGTAAAAGCACGTTTGTTTTCCTTTGACCATTTCCAAATATATTCCCAAGCCTCGCAAACGACTTCAGCAATTGGTCCCTTTCTCGTTGTAAATACCGCATACGTAGCGGCAGGTATTGTTAAAGTTGTCATATTTTCAGGAACGTCTTCTAATGAAGAAACGGGCATGCCAATTGTGTATTTATATGTACCCGTTTCATCTGATTCGTAATTTGAGTAGAAAGCGAATGTTTCTTTCGTTTGTTGATTTGGAATGTGGTGCATGACTTGTTCTTGGAAGTACCGGTTCCAAAGCCCGGGAATTTTCCCTTCAGTAGATGCCTCTTTTTCGTTGGTCGTCGTAATCGAAATGCCGATTGCTTGGAAAGCTTCTTTTTTTACGATGATAGGTTCTTTCATTTTAAAATATCCCCCTTATTATATAGAACGTTTGTTCTTGTTTAATGTAACATATTTTGGAAGGGAACGATAGCGTAATAAAAAAGAACTCCTTCGCATAAAAGGAGTTCTTTTCATTTCTATATTAAAACATACTAGAGCTATGCATCGGTTGAAGCTTTGCGTTTGGATCGAAGTAAGCTTTCGCATTGTTTACCGCTGTTGGTGCTTCACCGAAGCCGCAAGCAATGAGTTTTACTTTTCCTTCATATGTACAAATGTCACCAGCAGCGTAAATGCCAGGAATATTTGTTTCCATTTTCGAGTTCACGAGAATGCTGTTTTTTTGTATATCTAAGCCCCAGTTTTTTATTGGGCCAAGGGAAGAAACGAAGCCGTAGTTTACGATTACATCATCAACATCGATGATAATTTTTTCTTCCGTTTTTACATGCTGAAGAACGACTTGTTCAATTTTGTCATCACCAATGAGTTCTACTGGAACGTATGGTGTGCTTACTTCTGCACGAGAGTTCATTAAGCTTTCTACGCTATGTTCATGCGCGCGGAATTTATCACGGCGATGAACGATTGTAACTTTATCAGCGATCGGCTCTAACATCATTGTCCAGTCAACAGCTGAATCGCCGCCGCCAAATACTACGACGCGCTTACCAGCAAATTTATTCATATCATCAACGAAATAATGTAAGTTTTTCTTTTCATACTTTGCTGTTCCTTCTAATTCTAAGCGGCGTGGTTGGAAAGCACCATTGCCAGCAGTAATAATTACTGATTTAGAATAGTGAGTTTGCTTATTTGTAACAAGTTTAAATATACCGTCAGCTTGTTTCTCAAGCGTATCAACAGCTTCTTCTAAACAAACGGTTGGATCAAATTTCTTCATTTGCTCTTTTAAGTTATCAACTAATTCTTGTGCACGCACTTTCGGGAATCCGGCTACATCATAAATGTATTTTTCAGGGTAGAGCGCGGATAATTGTCCTCCAAGCTGAGGTAAGCTTTCAATAATTTTTACACTTGCTTGTCTCATACCACCATAAAATGCTGTGAATAGTCCTGTTGGCCCACCACCAATAATTGTTATGTCGTAAACTTTTTGATTTTCTGCCACTTTCATTCCCCCTATAGATGGAATTTTGATATTGATTTCATATATTGTTCATATGTACACGAAAATCCTGCAAATGATGACACTTTCAAATAAATGATAGCATATTTGAGTTCATAATACTTCTGAAAACGACTGAATTGTGTGTAAGTTTTCGCATAGATGTTTTTTACATTGTATAAAATATACAGAAAGGAAAATACATGAAAAAAAGGCTGAAAAACCCTTGAAAACGCTATGTTATTTTAAAATATTGATAATTCTCCAGACGCTTGAATTCTGGAATAAAACCGACTAATATAGGGAAGTATTATGTTAAATTTCTATGACAAAATTCGTACGATTTTTTGACTGCGTTTTGTTATGATATAGAATGTGATAAATTCCACATTCTTGACAAATAGAGTTTTTAGTACTTGGTATTATTTTTCATTACTATTATATAAAGAAAAGGGTTGTGATTTGGTGAAGACTCCAAAAATCGTAGTTTTAGGTGCAGGTTATGGCGGGATGATTACGACTGTTCGTCTGCAAAAAGCATTATCTGTAAATGAAGCTGAAATTACGTTAGTAAACAACAACAGCTATCACTACCAAGCGACTTGGTTACACGAGAGCGCAGCTGGTACATTACAAGATGAAAAAATCTGTCTAGATATTCAAGACGTTATTGATACAAATAAAGTGAACTTTGTACAAGATACAGTAGTAGAAATTAAAGCTGCTGAAAAACGCATTATCTTAAAAGACGGCGAGTTAGAATATGACTACTTAGTAATCGGTCTTGGTTTCGAATCAGAAACATTCGGAATTACAGGATTAAAAGAGCACGCATTCTCAATCGCTAACATTAATGCAACTCGTCAAATTCGTGAGCATATGGAAGCTAGCTTCGCTAAATATGCAGATGAAAAGCGCGATGAGTTAGTAACAATCGTTGTTGGTGGTGCTGGATTTACTGGTATCGAGTACGTAGGTGAGCTTGCAAACCGCGTTCCTGAACTTTGTAAACAGTACAATGTACCACGTGAAAAAGCACGTATTATTTGTGTAGAAGCTGCTCCAACAGCACTTCCAGGTTTCGATCCAGCGTTAGTAGAATACGCTGTGAAACAACTTGAGAAAAAAGGTGTAGAATTCCGCATCGGTACAGCAATTAAAGAAGCAACTGAAGAAGGTATTATCGTTGCGAATGGCGATGACACTGAATTAATTAAGTCTGAAACAGTAGTTTGGGCTGCAGGTGTTCGTGGTAACGGTATTGTGGAAGAGTCTGGTTTTGAAGCAATGCGCGGACGTGTAAAAGTTGATGAGTACATGCACGCTCCAGGATACGAAGATGTATTCATGGTTGGTGACGCAGCGTTAATCATTAACGAAGAAATTAACCGTCCATACCCACCAACAGCACAGATCGCAATTCAACAAGGTTACAACATTGCGCACAACTTAACTGTGTTAGTTCGTGGTAAAGGCGAAATGAAGAAATTCGTATTCGACAATAAAGGATCTGTATGTTCTTTAGGTCATGACGATGCAATGGGCGTTGTTATGGGCAAAAAGTTAACAGGTTGGAAAGCTTCCTTCATGAAGAAAGTTATCGATAACCGTTACCTATTCTTATTAGGTGGACCTTTATTAGTTCTTAAAAAAGGTAAATTAAAGTTCTTTTAATATATAGTAGAAAAAGCAGAAACGGCTAAGAGCTGTTTCTGCTTTTTTCATTTTAAAAATATAGTATAATGTATGAAAAGAAAGAATATTCTGTCCGTTCTAATAGAGGAGGGTACTGCATCATGGAGAAGCGAGGAAAAGTATGGTTAGCTGTCAGTGGGCTAGTAGCTACAAAAGATGGCAGGTGGCTATTTGTTAAGAAGAAATACAGTGGATTAAAGGGGAAATGGTCTTTGCCGGCTGGTTTTGTAAATGAAGGTGAGACCGTTGATGAAGCTGTGAAGCGTGAAGTGTTAGAAGAGACAGGTATTGTCGCTCATGTGAAGGGGATCATTGGTGTTAGATCGGGCGTGATTCGCAATGAGATTAGTGATAATATGATTATTTTCCTTTTGGAGCCTGAAGGGGAAGAGATTATTGTACAGGAGAAGGAATTGTCTGAAGTAGCGTTTCTACATCCGGATACGATTGCGGACGATCCAAATACGTCTGTGCTTATTACATATTTGTTAGAAAGACAATCAGAATTACATCTTGAAATGGACAAAACATTAAATCCAGGAGAGCAATTTGGTTATACAGCCTATCACGTATTTACGGCACGTACGAAGGAGAGGGAGAAAGAGTGAGTATACCGGTATTACTTATTTCAATGATGTTATTTTTCATTTTGTTTTTTGGAATTGGATTTTTACTCAACATGATATTGCGAGCGACATGGGTAATGGTTATTGTATATCCGATTGTTTGTATGCTTATTATTAATAAGGCGAGTGTGTGGGATTATTTTTCAAAGCCAAAAGAAACATTCTCTTCATTTGGGACAAGTGTATCGCATTTAGGACAAGCAGATTTGTTTATTTTATCTACTGGATTGGTTGGTGCTGTTTTAGCAGGAATCGTCATTAAGAAACTTCGGAAAAGCGGATATCAAATGTTTTAATCTCCAATGCAATTGGAGATTATTTTTTTGCATATTCTTTCATCGTATAGGGAATGATTAACGATGAAGGAGTGTGGAATATAAAAATGTTAAAACGATATTGTATTCGCATTATGATGACTTGTTTACTTGTATCCGCATTATGCGTAACATGGAATGCTTTCACAGGAGTTTCTTTATTAGAGATTGTAAAGAAATATGAGGGAACGAGTGCAAAAGAAGTACATGCAGCAGAAGTTAAGAGAAATGTTGCTCCGAGTAAAGAAGTGATAAATGCTTTAGAGCAGGCAAATGACTGGTCTAAATATCGTTCAATTGAAATGACTGCAACAGGTTATACATCGGGAATTGAGTCAACTGGTAAGAGGCCGGGACATCCGGAGTATGGTATTACATATTCAGGTGTTAAGGCGAAACGGGATTTATATTCCACAATCGCAGCGGACTTACGCGTATTCCCGATTGGAACAATTTTATTCATACCAGGTTATGGGTATGGTGTAGTAGCTGATAAGGGCGGTGCAATAAAAGGAAACCGTCTTGATTTGTATTATGATACGGTGAAAGATGTTTATAGCCAATGGGGTAAGAAAAAAGTAAATGTGTATATAGTTAAGCTAGGAAATGGTAAGTTTTCAGAAGAAGAGTTAACGATGTTAAATCAAGACGAAACGATGCAAGTGTTTCGTGGTCAATATTTAAAACAAAGATAGTCTAGTGGTAATTACCCTAGACTTTTTTAATTTTATATCGGATGTAACAGAAGTTAGAATTGTCGCATTTTATCGAAAATAAAGTTATAATAAAGATAGAGTAGAGAAATTTAGGGGGTCTGAACATGTTTCACGTACAAAAAGAATTAGGAAGCCATGAAGCGGTGATTGTTGCCTTATTTGAAGAAGAGAAAACGAGTAGTTTTGTACAAGAACTGGACAAAGCGTTTGAAGGACAATTACAAGTTTTATTAGAAGAGAAAGAACTTTCTACGAAGAAGAAAGCTATTTCAAAAGTACATAGTTTAGGAAAAACAAATGTGAAACGCTATTATTTCGTTGGTTTAGGTAAGAAAGAATCTTATACGACTGAAACATTACGTGCAGCTCTTGGTAAGGCATTTAAAACATTGCAAGCAGCAAAAGTACAAGATGCAGCAGTCTTGCTTGATTCTTTCGTAACAGAGAAATTAGACGCGATTGATGTCGCTCATATCGCAGCAGAAGTACAAGGCCTTGGTACATATGAGTTACAAACGTATAAATCAGATAAAAAGGATCGTGTGGAGCTAGAGAAGTTCACGGCTATTACAGCGGAAGATACACAAGAAATTGAAGCCGCATTAACAGTTGGCTACGTACATGGACGTGCAACAAATTCAGCTCGTACACTTGTAAATATGCCGCCAAACGTATTAACAGCGACAAAGCTTGCTGAGTATGCCGTTGAGTTAGCTGAGAAGTATGATATGGATTATAAAGTTCTTGAGAAAGAAGAGATGGAAGAGCTTGGTATGGGTGCGCTACTTGCAGTAAACCAAGGTAGTGTAGAGCCACCAAAAATGATCGCTCTTATTTATAAAGGAAAAGAAGAGTGGACAGATGTTATTGGATTCGTTGGAAAAGGAATCACATACGATACAGGCGGTTATTCTTTAAAACCACGTGAAGGCATGGTCGGTATGAAAGGTGATATGGGCGGTGCGGCTGCTGTATTAGGTGCGATGGAAATTATCGGTGAACTTCGCCCAGAGCAAAATGTGATCGCTGTTATTCCATCAACAGATAACGTTGTAAGTGGTACAGCATTTAAGCCAGACGATGTAATCACATCTATGAGCGGAAAAACAATTGAAGTATTAAATACAGATGCAGAAGGTCGCTTAGCATTAGCTGACGGTATTACGTATGCTAAAAAATTAGGTGCAAACTACCTTATTGATGTTGCGACATTGACAGGTGGAGTAATTGTTGCACTTGGAAATCATACGACAGGTGCAATGACAAACAATGAAGAGTTATTCGAGCAAGTACTAGAGGCATCTATGGAAACAGATGAATCAATTTGGCAATTACCGATTTTTGATCGTGATAAAGAGCGCGTGAGAAACAGTAAGTTTGCTGATTTAAATAACTCACCAGGCCGCGAAGGACATGCGGTTATGGCAGGTACATTCCTAGGTGAATTCGCTGAAGATACACCTTGGGTACACTTAGACATCGCTGGAACATCTGAATCATCAGGAGCGCATGATTTAGGACCAGCTGGAGCGACAGGTGCAATGGTACGTACACTTGCAACGCTTGTTGAACGTTTCGGAGAAGAATAGGATAATAAGAGAAGGCTGTTCCTACATTTTGGAACAGCCTTTTTTATTGATATATGGTGTTACGGTCGATGTAACTTTACTTTATAGAGAAATTGTATATAAAGTCCCGTTTAAAGCAAAGGAAGTGCGGCCCGTTTCTTCAGAGACAACTAAAATAAGTGCATCGCTTTTTTCTGATAAGCCAATTGCAGCTCTGTGACGTGTTCCGAGTTCAGGATCAACTTCTGTACTTTTCGTTAATGGAAGAATATTAGCAGCAGAAACGATATGGTTATTTTTAACGAGAACGGCTCCGTCATGAAGAGGGTTCCCTGGATAAAAAATTGATTCGAGCAGTGGTGCGGTTAAATGAGCATGTAATGTTGTTCCAGTTTGAATACAAGATTCAAGTGGCTCGTTTCGTTCCACAACAATAAGAGCACCATGTTTTCTGGCACTTAAATGTTGAACAGCTGTTGTAATGAACTGTGAGCTTTCTGTATAAGGTGATAAATACGCTTGAATATAGTATGTAGCTGCCAGTGTTTGTACATTTGCTAACATATGATGAATATCTTCCATCTTGCACAAAATACATTCATCTTCTTTATCAATTGCTTGCCTCATAATTGATAATTCTTTTTCAGCAATTTCAATCATTTGCTTTGTTTGTATTTTGAGCTCTTCTGACAAGCCCCATTCTTGCATAATCCTCATTCCCTTTAGTGGAGTATTTAATCATAGTGTATACAAATATTCCTAGTAAAATCCTGTTAGATTGTAAAAAATATTGAGATACAGGTTGTTTTTTTCATATAATAAAGGTATGACAAGCGAGAGGGGATAGAGGTATGAACTGGAAACAAGAATTTAGTCGCTGGCTTTCATATGCAGAGTTAGATGCAGAACTAAAAGAACAGTTAGAAAACATGAAGCAAGATGAGAAAAAAATCGAGGACAGCTTTTATAAAAATCTAGAATTCGGCACAGGTGGTATGCGTGGTGAACTTGGTGCTGGTACGAACCGTCTGAACGTATACACAGTTCGTAAAGCGACACAAGGATTAGCGAAGTTTATTGAAAAGTTAGGTGAAGAAGCGAAGAAGCGTGGTGTTGTTGTAGCGTATGATTCTCGCCATAAATCACCTGAGTTCGCAATGGAAGTTGCTGCTACACTAGGTGCACACGGCATTACAACATATGTGTTTGAAAGCTTACGTCCAACGCCAGTGCTTTCTTTCGCAGTTCGTCATTTACATACAGTGAGTGGAATCGTTCTTACGGCAAGTCATAATCCGCCTGAATATAACGGTTATAAAGTATACGGTGAAGATGGTGGGCAGTTGCCTCCAAAAGAAGCTGATGAATTAATTAGCTACGTAAACGCAGTAGAAGATGAATTAACAGTTGAGGTTGCTGATGTGGAGCAATTAAAAGCTGACGGTTTATTACATATTATTGGACAAGAAGTCGATGATGCATATGCTGCAGAATTGAACAATGTCATTATTAATAAAGAAATGGTACAAAAGGTTGGGAAAGACTTAAAAATCGTCTTCACACCACTACACGGAACATCAAATATTTCTGTACGCCGTGGTTTAGAAGAAGTTGGATTTACAGATGTAACAGTTGTAAAAGAGCAAGAGTTACCAGATCCGAACTTCTCTACAGTAAAATCACCGAACCCAGAAGAGCATGCAGCATTTGAATATGCAATTCGTGACGGTGAGAAGGTAGGCGCAGATGTGTTAATCGCAACGGATCCTGACGCAGACCGCCTTGGTGTAGCAGTTCGTAATCACGATGGTGAGTTCCAAGTATTAACTGGTAACCAAACAGGTGCATTAATGCTTGATTACTTATTATCTCAAAAGAAAGAAAACGGAACACTACCAGAGAACGGTGTTGTATTAAAAACAATCGTAACGTCTGAAATTGGTCGTACAATCGCGAAAGCATACGGTTTAGATACAGTTGATACGTTAACTGGATTTAAATTTATCGGTGAGAAAATTAAACAGTATGAAGAAAGCGGACAATACGAATTCCAATTCGGTTATGAGGAAAGCTATGGTTATTTAATCCGTCCATTCTGCCGTGATAAAGATGCAGTACAATCTGTTCTATTTGCATGTGAAGTAGCTGCATACTACAAATCACAAGGTAAAACGTTATACGATGGTCTATTAGAAGTGTTTGAGAAGTACGGTTTCTTCCGTGAAGATCTTGTATCGTTAACGCTAAAAGGAAAAGATGGAGCGGAACAAATTCAAGAAATGATGGCAACATTCCGTGAAAATCCTCCGAAAGAAGTAGCGGGCTTAACAGTTGTAGCAGTTGAAGACTATAAAGCGAGCATGATTACATCTTTACAAGATGGACATAAAGAAGAGATTCACTTGCCGAAATCAAATGTGTTAAAATATCAATTAGAAGATGGTTCTTGGTTCTGCCTACGTCCATCTGGAACTGAACCGAAGATTAAGTTCTACTTCGGTGTTCAAGATAATTCTTTACAAAATAGTGAACAAAAGTTACTTACTATTAAAGAAGATATTATGAATCGTTTATAATATAAAGTAATTTTAAGTAGTAAGGAACAAAAGGGAGCGAAACCTCCCTTTTGTTTTATGTAGGAAATGATTGCTATGAATTCCGACAGGAGAGAGGGTATTTTGTGATGAAAAAAGTAAGAAAAGCGATAATCCCAGCAGCTGGATTAGGAACACGTTTTTTACCAGCAACGAAAGCGATGCCGAAAGAAATGTTACCGATTGTTGATAAACCAACTATCCAATACATTGTAGAAGAAGCAGTAAAATCAGGAATCGAAGATATTATTATCGTTACTGGTAAAACGAAGCGTTCTATTGAAGATCATTTTGATAATGCATTTGAGTTAGAGCAAAACTTATTAGAAAAGAAAAAGTATGAGTTACTTGAAAAAGTACAGGCTTCTTCAAAAATGGTGGATATTCACTATATTCGTCAAAAAGAACCAAAAGGATTAGGTCATGCTGTTTGGTGTGCGCGTAAATTCATTGGTGATGAGCCATTCGCTGTTTTATTAGGTGATGATATCGTTCAAGCTGAAAAACCATGTTTACGTCAATTAATTGAAGAATATGATAAAACGCTTTCTTCTGTTATTGGTGTACAAACGGTTCCAGAAGATGAAACACACCGTTACGGAATTATCGATCCGTTAGAGCAGGAAGGACGTCGTTACCAAGTTCGCAATTTCGTTGAGAAACCAGCAGCAGGTACAGCACCTTCAAACTTAGCAATTATGGGACGTTACGTTTTAACACCTGAAATCTTCATGTTCTTAGACCAGCAACATATTGGTGCTGGTGGCGAAATTCAGTTAACAGATGCGATTCAAAGCTTAAACGAAATTCAACGTGTATTCGCTTACGACTTCGAAGGAAAGCGCTACGACGTAGGTGAAAAGTTAGGATTTGTTCAAACAACAATCGAAATGGCACTGCAACACCCAGAATTACGTGATGACATGGTTACGATGATGAAGAAAATTTTAGAAGAACAAGCGAATCAAGAGTCTTAATATAAAAAAGGAGTTGTTCCAGTAGGAACAACTCCTTTTTCTTATGAAATCGTCGAATGAGAATGCTGATAAGCGGAACGACGTACAGCATAGTATATACGAGGTGCGATAATAGCACCGATAATGGTAAATGCAATATCTTTTACTGCGAACCACATCATAATCATCCAAGCCGCTTTATAGCTCATATTACCACCCATGAAGAGATTGACTGCTCCGTACATGTAAGTAGTACCGATAATATACGTTAAAATGATTCCTGTGAACGAAGCAATTGCAAATGTACTGAATGTCGGTCGTTCTTTTTGTTCTACTAGTTTTCCTGATACGTAAGCAACGATAATAAATGCAATAATAAAGCCACCAGTAGGATCTAAAAGTGCTCCAAATCCAGCTTTGAAGTTAGCGAAGATTGGCGCACCTGCTACTCCAACAAGCATGTAAACGGTCATTGATAATGCACCAAGTCTACTTCCAAGAAGAAGCCCTGCTAAAATTGCGAAAAATGGTTGCATAGATAGTGGGACGCCCGCTATTTGTAAGAATGGTGCCCAAGATACAATATTTGCACCAATGGCCATAAGAGCAACGAACATGGCAGCTAATGCTAAATCTAAAACATGAAATCTTCTCATAATGTTAACCTCCTGTTGTTTTTAGGTTAACATTATCGTAGCGAAAAGATTTACTTGTTGTCAATTAAAACATTTTGATAAGAAGGCTTCAAATAGTCTCTTAACAACGTATAAGGAATACGAAATTGCGGAATTCCACTTGAATAAGGGGCAATTTCATATAAAGGGAAATAAATGACGAGATTGTCCGGTTCTAAAAAGAAGTGGAACTTTTTCGTGCTCATGACTTTTTCAGATGCATCAGGAAAATAAATACTTTCATTTTGTTTAATTTGTCTTACAATCTCAGCACGAATTACTTCTTTGTATGCATCTTTTTGTTGAAATAAATCGTCTAAGTGTAGTAACTTTTTTTCGTTTAAATCGAATGTGTTTGCCTTCCACGTATAAAGACCATGTGCTCCGCCTGTATATTGATAGTAATTCAAATATAGGCTAAGAAAAGGTGGTTTATTTAAAGAGACTTTATAATCAACATTCGCCACGTACGGATGAAATGGTGTACTTGATCCTTCTGTTTCTTTATAATATTTTTTTGCGTCTTTTTCTAATTTGGTTTTAAATTTGTCAGTAGATTTTTTGTAATAGAAATTGAGCTTATTTTGAAATTTAGAATCGGAAAAGTTATGAAAAGAAGGTCTGTTAATTTGATATTCTATATAAGGTTTCTTACCTTTTTGTGTGACAGTCTGAACATCGATTGTCAGGTTGGATGCTTTGGCTACTAGTGCACAATTTGGTACAATAGTCAGCAAGGAGCACATAAGCAGTAATATACAAAATTTCTGTTTCATTTAGGTGAAACCTCCTTATATAAGTGTTATAAGTAGTTTGAAAATAAATAGGTAAAATTATACATTTTATTAAAGTAAGAGAAGGGGGAAACGATATGGCAAAAACTTTAATGGATTCACTTGGAATTGAGTTGTTAGAGATGACAGAAGATAAGGTGGTTGCTACGATGCCCGTAGATGAGCGTACGCATCAGCCATTTGGATTTTTACATGGTGGTGCTTCTGTTGCGTTGGCGGAAACAGTAGCAAGTGTCGGTTCATACAATTTAATTGATCAAGAAAAATGCATCTGTTTCGGTCTAGAAATTAATGCAAATCATATTCGCTCAAAGAAAGATGGAATTGTAACAGCGATCGGAACACCGATACATAGAGGAAACTCAACGATGGTTTGGGATGTACGTATCATTGATGAGAATGACGATTTATTATGTATTTCAAGATGTACAGTAGCAATTAAAGAAAAACGTGAAAAGTAAAAAAAGAGGCGCTCATTAGAGCAGCCTCTTTTTCTTATAATTAGAACTGGATTTTCTTCTCTAAGAAACCTTTTAGTTCGCTAATTGGCATACGAACTTGTTCCATTGTGTCACGGTCACGTACTGTAACAGCTTTGTCTTCAACAGAGTCGAAGTCGTATGTGATACAGAATGGAGTACCGATTTCGTCTTGACGACGGTAACGTTTACCGATAGAACCAGTCTCGTCAAAGTCTACCATGAAGTCTTTAGCTAGTTCTGCGAATACTTCAGTAGCACCTTCAGATAGCTTTTTAGATAATGGTAAGATTGCTGCTTTATATGGTGCTAAAGCAGGGTGGAAACGAAGAACTGTACGAGAGTCGTTCTCTAATTGCTCTTCTTCATATGCATCACATAAGAATGCTAATGTTACGCGGTCAGCACCTAAAGATGGCTCGATGCAGTATGGTACGTAACGCTCATTCGTTTGTGGATCGATATAGTTAAAGTCTTCGTTAGAGTGTTCCATGTGACGTTTTAAATCGAAGTCTGTACGAGATGCAACGCCCCATAGTTCGCCCCAACCGAATGGGAATTTGAATTCAATGTCAGTTGTCGCGTTACTGTAGTGAGATAATTCCTCTTCACCGTGGTCACGAAGACGCATGCTTTCTTCAGTCATACCAAGTGAAAGTAACCAGTTCTTACAAGTTTCACGCCAGAATGCGAACCACTCTAAATCTTCACCAGGCTTACAGAAGAATTCAAGTTCCATTTGTTCGAATTCACGTGTACGGAATGTGAAGTTACCAGGCGTGATTTCGTTACGGAAGCTCTTACCGATTTGGCCAATACCAAATGGAAGTTTTTTACGCATAGAGCGTTGTACGTTTTTGAAGTTTACGAAAATACCTTGTGCTGTTTCTGGACGAAGGAAGATTTCGTTTGTGCTAGACTCTGTAACACCTTGGAATGTTTTGAACATTAAGTTGAACTGACGGATTTCAGTGAATTCTTCACTACCGCAATCAGGACATTTTACTTCATGTTCTTTCATTAAGTTAGCCATTTGGTCGAAAGTAAGACCATCAACAACCATTTCGATGCCTTTTGCATCTAATGCATCTTCAATTAATTTGTCAGCACGATGACGCGCTTTACATTTTTTACAGTCGATCATTGGATCGTTGAAGTTACCAACGTGACCAGAAGCGATCCAAGTTTTTGGGTTCATTAAAATAGCTGCGTCTAAACCAACGTTGTATGGAGATTCTTGAATGAATTTTTTCCACCAAGCTTTTTTAACGTTATTTTTTAATTCGATTCCAAGTGGACCGTAATCCCAAGTGTTTGCAAGACCACCGTAAATTTCAGAACCAGGGAAAACGAAACCGCGATGTTTCGCTAAGTTTACTACTTGTTCCATTGAATACATAATAAAATCCTCCTTTTGAAAGTTAACGTATTGGCGATGACGTGCTCAGGTAACTTGTGAAACGAGCAGTATATGCTTTAAAAAACATAAAAAAACGCTCATCCCAAGGCCTTATTGCCTAGGGACGAGCGTTTGCCCGCGGTTCCACCCTAGTTGATACACAAAAGGTGCATCCACTTTATCACGTATTGCTCGAGACTGCCGTTTCCTTGCGGCTTCAGGCTTTCACTATCCCTGAATCGCTTTTTGTGCAAGTACTTATAAGTCCGTCATCGCTACTTATATTAATAATAATGAACATATTCTAACACGTTCTTTTTTAAATCTCAATAGAGGAACGCGTCTATCTATGATAGAGTCTCGCCTATTTTTTCGTTATTTATTCCGTAATTTTCTTTAATGTGCTTAATTGCTTCACGCCTGCTGAGCGGGGCAAGTTCGTTATTTTGCACGTATTCCCAAACGACATCGGGCTTTGTTTTTGCATATTCGCGAAGTACCCATCCAATCGCTTTTTGAATGAAAAATTCTTTCGAAGAATGTAGTTGTCCAATAACCCAAAAAAGAAGTTCTTCATCCATCTTTTGTTTATATTTTAGCTGGAATAAAATAGCGGCGCGTTGTAACCATATGTTATCTGATGCAATCCATTTTGGAATATAGGCAGAAATCAATTCGGGATGTTGTAAAAAGATATTACCTAAAAATGTAGGGACGATGCTATCGACAGTGTCCCACCAAGATTTTGTTACAATGAGTTCTTCTAAGAAGGGGATATGCGTTTCGTTTATATGCTTTTTATATTTTTGCATCATATCGAGTGCGGCTGCCTGAAATTCTCGTTCTGGTAAATCCCAAAGCTCACGTACGATAACTTGGAAGTCTTTTTGGTCTGGGAGAGTATGTATTTGAATGACGTCTTTCAATAATTGTCTTCTCTCGGGAGTTTGAATACCAAGAAACGGGAAGTGATTTTTCATATAACGTGCCATCGGTTCTGCTTTTTCTGGGTTTTGATTTGCTATGAAGTGCTCTTGTAATGTTTTTACAAATGGGTGCATAAGTACATTCTCCTCTCTTATTATCTTGCTTATTTCATTATACAGAGAGTTTGGTTGAATTTTAAAACATAACTTGCCATGTAACGAAATATGTTGAAAGTAGAGAGGAGAGGATAAGATGGAAGATCAAGGCGTACTAGCAGGTTTCTTTGCTCTTAGTTTTGCGTTTATTCTTGTTATCATAATTTGGGCAATTATTTCGTATTTGTTAACGGCTTTTGCACTGTATACGATGGCGAAAAATGATGGTGCAACGGATGGGGTTCTTGCTTTTATTCCTTTTATAAATAGTAAAACGTGGGGCGATTTAGCAAAAGATAAATTACCAGATTTCTTGAAAGAAGAAGCAGGATGGAAAGTATTCGGCATATATGTCGCGTGTTTCATTTTTAATTTCGTACCAATTATAAGTATACTAGCAACAGCTGTATCGATTGTGTTGTCCATTTATCTCATCTACGCTATCTTAGACAGATATGGAACGAACTCTATATTATTTACAATTATTCATGTCATCACATTTTCGGTGTTCTTGCCGATTCACTTGTTCATTATTCGAAATGAGCCGGTGAGGTATAACGAGTAGCATATGTAATATTTGAGATAGAAAAAGCGCCCTGAAAGCAGGGCGCTTTTTGTGCTACATAAGGTAGCGTACATAAATATAAATATGAGAAATGATTAATGAAACGATCATAATTGGGAAACCGACTTTTAAGAAGTCCATGTAGCTAAATTTATGTCCTTCTCGGCTTGCGATACCTGCAACGATTACGTTAGCAGAAGCGCCGATTAATGTTCCGTTTCCGCCTAGACAAGCACCTAATGCTAATGCCCACCATAATACGTCGATTTGTGCGTCAGCAGGTGATAAACCTAATCCGACAGCCATATCGTTAATAAGAGGAATCATTGTTGCAACGAATGGAATGTTATCAATTGTTGCAGAGGCGATACCAGATACCCATAAAATAAGGATAGATGCGTAAGAAATATCTCCGCCTGTTATGCCAATTACTTTTTGAGCTAACATTTTAATAAGACCGATATCGATAAGTCCTCCAACGAGTACGAATAGTCCTGCGAAGAAGAAGATTGTTACCCATTCTACACTTGCGAATACTTCTTCAATTTCATGTTCTTTCACACCGATTAACATAAGTACAGTAGCACCAGTTAAAGCGATGATAGCTGCATCAACGTGGAAAATGGAATGAGTCATGAAACCTACAATTGTAAGTCCAAGTACTGTTAAAGATTTTTTCATTAATACTGGATCTTTAATATATTGCTTTTCATCTAAACTCATTAATTTTTTAACTTGTACAGGATCAGCGATTAATTGTTTGCGGTACATGAAGTAAAGTATTGTCGCTGTCACACCAATGATAATAATTACGATTGGCGCTAAGTTTAGTAAGAAAGCATTGAAATCTAAATGCTTATTGGCAGAACCAATCATAATGTTAGGTGGATCACCAATTAATGTTGCTGTTCCCCCGATGTTTGAAAAAATAATTTCAGAAAGTAAATAGGGGACAGGATTTACTTGCAGTATGCGCGTAATAGATAAAGTAACTGGAACAACAAGAAGTACAGTTGTAACGTTATCTAAAAACGCGGAACCAAGTGCAGTAAGTAAGGAAAGTGAAATTAAAATTTTAATTGGATTTCCTTGCGCTCCTTTTGCTGCTTTAATGGCAACGTATTGGAAGACGCCCGATTTACTCGTAATGTTCACCAAAATCATCATACCGATGAGTAGTGTAATCGTCCCCCATTCAATATGTTTCGTAAAGGCATTGTGTAAATCAACAACCCCCATAATTACCATGAGTGCTGCACCAAGAAGTGCGATGACAGCGCGATTAATTTTTTCAGAAATAATAATAGCATATGTAATTAAAAAGACTGCGATAGCAAAATAATACTGCCAGTTTGCGAGCTCTTGCGTTGTTTCGTGCAAAACTCTCATCTCCTTTCATTCACTTTTCTTAGTGTGTCAAAAATTAACTAGATGAAACACACATAACGTCATTATAAAGTAGAAAAATGTCGGATGTAAATGAAAGGGCTTATTTTGTTATATTTTCTGCAAAGGTTACTTTTTCTTATTTTTAAAAATATTTGCGGGCATTTGACATATATATAAGATACATCCAATCTGAATATTTAAAATGGAATTAGCATTCGAGCTTGTTCGTGTAGGAGTGTCAAATAGAAAGGAATGACAAAGATGATAAGGAAGGGATCGTATGAATGAACAACAATTTTTATTTTTGGATTTTGAGTTTACGATGCCCCAGCACAGAAAAAAACCAAAAGGATTTTTCCCGGAGATTATTGAGGTAGGACTCGTTTCGGTTGTTGGCTGTAAGGTAGAAGATACGTATTCAGCTCATGTTAGGCCGAAAACTTTTCCATCTTTAACCGATCGATGTAAGAAATTTTTAGGGATTAAACAAGAAGTCGTAGATAAAGGAATTTCGTTTCCAGAACTCGTTGAAAAACTTGCAGAATATGAAAAGAGATGTAAACCGACCATTGTTACGTGGGGAAATATGGATATGAAAGTGTTGAAGCATAATTGTGAAAAAGCGGGAGTAGATTTTCCTTTCCAAGGACAGTGTCGTGATTTATCACTTGAGTATAAGAAGTTTTTTGGTGAGAGAAATCAAACAGGACTGTGGAAAGCAATTGAGGCGTATGGAAAAGTAGGGACGGGTAAGCATCATTGTGCGCTAGATGATGCGATGACGACGTATAATATTTTTAAGTTAGTAGAAAAAGATAAAGAGTATTTAGTGAAACCAGCACCTCCAACATTAGGGGAACTCGTTGATTTTTCAAAAGTGTTAAAGAAAGTGAGTACACAGTAACGACCAAATTGCACAGTATGTAATTTGGTCGTTTTGTTTTTTTAAAGTTTGTAGTCTTTTTTTAATTGCTCTAATGTTTCTAGACTACGAACTGCAAAAGGTGAATCATCTTCAGAAAATGAATTCATTTGAGTTTCTAATGCTAATTTGAGTGAATCTGTATAATCTGGAATTTCTCCTTCATACTTCTTTACCATTTGCTCTGGAATGTTCGTCTGTTCACGAAAAGCTAAAGCACGTCTTTCGTGGAAAAATGGTACGTCAGCTTGTTTTACGTTATGTAAGTCACCTTGCACCGGATGTTTTAAAACAGCTAATACTTTTACGACGTAACTGCCAGGGCGGCTATTTGTAACTTCGCCAATGTATTTTCCCGTTTTATAAATACCAGTAACGATTTCGCCAATTTCAAATGTTTCTCTCATATTTTTCACCTCAAGTTTATAGTAAGGAAAGTAGGAGAAGGAGTCAAAGAAATCATTCGCGTTCGGAATGCCCCCTTGAGAATGTGGATAGGTTCCACTATAATTTAAGTTAATATAACAGAAAATTCTGATGTTTTGTGAATCCTATAATAAGGAGTGATTTATATGATGCCATTATATTTTCCGGAAGATAAAACAGAATATATTATTCCAGGGATTGTTTGCGTTCTATTCATCATTGGTGCGGTTGCCACGTGGCGTATGTTCATTCGTGTATCAAAACGAGAAGCAGATCGATTACAGAAAGTTGAAGAAAAGCTGTTAGCTGAAAAGAAACAGTAACTCATTTTTGTATGTTTCCCTCTATGCTCGGACAATCTAAGGGCAGAATGTATTTTGGAGGGAATAAAATGAAAAAACGGCTTTTTTTCAGTTGTTGTTTACTATTTCTGATGGCAGGTTGTGACCAAGGAAAGCCGAAAGAAATTGACGTGAAATTACATAATGCTTCAGGTGATGAAGTGGGGACTGCGAAAGTAGTGCAGCAAACAAGCGGAGTAAAAATTAAGATTAAAGGGGAAGGGTTCACACCTGGCCCACACGGCATACATGTACATGAAATTGGTGAGTGTAAAGCACCGCGTTTTGAATCATCTGGGAATCATTTTAACCCTGATAATAAAAAGCATGGACTCCTTAATCCGAAGGGTGCAGAAAACGGTGATTTACCGAACGTAATTGCAGACGGTTCCGGGAAAATTAAAGCAGAAATTGATGCGCCACATATAACGCTTGAAGAAGGGAAAACGACGATTCATAGAAAAGATGGAGCGTCTATTATTATTACAGAAAATGCTGATGATGGTATGACACAACCGACAGGTAAATCAGGTGATCGAATTGCTTGTGGTGTTATTGTAAAAAAAGCGTCGGATATGAAGAAAAAATAAAAGCTACCGTGCGCGGTAGCTTTTTTGTAGTATAAGTGAAAATATATCGGCGATTATTGGAATATATCGACCGTAACTCAAAATATATCGGCGATTTTTAAAATATATCGACTTACCGACAAAATATGACAAAGGAGGCTGTCCCAAATAGCCTCCTTTCTTATTATGAAAACGTATGGCGCAGCCTATTTAAAATTTCTTCTAAAACAGACCTTGGACAGCCGATGTTAATTCGAATATGTTCTTCGCCGCCTAATCCGTATTTTTCACCAGGTTCAACGATAATTTTTCCTTTTTCCTCAAGCAATGTAGTGCGCTCATCTTGAGAAAGCTGTAGGCGAGAGCAATCAATCCATAATAAAAAGCTACCTTCTGGCTTCGTTACGGAAAGAGCAGGTATGTGATCTTTCATATATTCACAAGCGAACTTAGCGTTATCTTCTATATATAATCGAATTTCATTTAGCCAATCGTTACATTCTGTATAGGCACTTACCATCGCTGTATAGGCAAATGTATTTAATCCGTGAAAGCCTTGTCTATATTGGATAGATGTAAAAGCTTGACGGAGTTTTTCATTTGGAATGATAATAATCGATGCTTGTAATCCAGCGATATTAAATGTTTTACTTGGAGCCATACAAGTTATCGTGCGCGCTGCTAGTTCTTCAGATAAAGAAGCGAACGGTGTATGTGTATGATTTGCATAAATAATATCGGAATGAATTTCATCTGCGACAACGATTACATTATATTTTGTACATAAAGATCCAAGCTTTGTTAATTCCTCTTTCGTCCAAACACGCCCTATCGGGTTGTGAGGACTGCAAAGAAGCATAAGTTTGACGCCTTGTTGAAATTGCTTTTCTAAATGTTCGAAATCTATCGCATATGTATCATTGTGTTTCTGTAATGGACTTACGCATAATTGTCTATTGTTTGTTGTGACCATTTCGAAAAATGGGGGATAAATAGGTGGTTGTACGAGAACGGATTCGTTTTCCTTTGTGAAGGCCTGTATGCTCGCACTAAGAGCTGGAACGATTCCGGCGCTAAAGACAATCCATTCTTTTTGAATATCCCAGTTGTACTGTTTTTTTGTCCAGTTACAAATAATATCGCCAATATTTTCGGGAGGAAGTGTATAGCCGAAAATAGGATGCTCGATACGTTGCTTTAAAGCAGTTTGAATTGGTTGAGGTACTTCAAAATCCATATCAGCAATCCACGCGTGGATAAGTTCTTCGTTTTTATATGTATCCCATTTTGTACTATGAGTTCCACGGCGATTGACTGCTTTATGAAATAGTTGCATAAGTTTGCTCCCTTCTTCTGTAAAACCGTTAAGTTATGAAAGTTCTCTCTCTTCTTATAGAATAGCTGATGTGATAGGATAAAGAAAAGTATTAAAAAGTGAAAAGGCGGGAAGCGAATGGGTACATATGAAAAGATGATAGAGGTTGTGAAGAATTGGGATCCGTTTCAAATGGGACCGGAGTTTTATGAAACAGAAGCGAGCGATGTTGTGAACGTCGCAAGTGTGTTTGATGATTCAAAATACATCGCAAAGAAGATTCAACATATATACTTTATGTCTTTTGAGGAAGTACCTGCGCTTGAAAAATGTGAGAAGTTAGCTGTGGAATTACTTGTAATAAAAGAAGGCGGAAGTTGTTCATTGTAGGCTGTCGGAATTTCCGACAGCCTTTTTGATATTATTGCGCAGAAAAAGCGATAATTTCTTCATAAACATGTTCCGGTTTTTCTTCAGGTAGTAAATGCCCTGTATTTTCATAAGAAATAAATTTCGAATTCGGTAAATCTTTGTGCAGACGATGACCTACATGTACAGGGACGACCCGATCTTTTTCACCCCAAATGAGTAGAGTAGGTGTTTCGATTTTTTGTAATTCAGTTGAAGATAAGTCACCTTCACGATCTCGTATCATACGAGTTAAAGCGGGGAATATACGGTTGTCATAAAAAGGAGCAGAGTAACCTGCCTTCATTTCATCGTCAATTAATGAATGATCATGAACGACATTCATTAAGTTATGAACAATGCCGCGCCGTATAATCCAATTCTTTACGTATAAATGAAAGAACGGTAAATAAGAAGAGTACAGTAAAGGTAAAGTTGCGCGTGCTAAATAGCTCGAGCTACATAGTAAAATTGTCTTTGAAATTAATTCAGGACGTATACGGTTTACGTAAAGTGAAATTTGGCCGCCCATAGAATGTCCAACTAACACAATGTTTGAGAGAGATAAGTGTTCAATTAAATCGATTATAATCGTTGCTAAATTATGATAAGAATACTTAAATAGATGAGACTTATCACTCTTTCCGAACGGTGGTAAATCAAGAGCAATGACTGTTCCTTCTTTCGATAATAAAGGAATAAGACGGCGGTAGCTGAATGAGGAAGATAAAAAACCGTGAACGAGTACGAAAGTAGGACGTTCTGTTTTATTGTCATGTTCATACAATTCGTAATGAACAGTAGTGCCGCGAGTGGAAAAAGTGAAATAAGGACAAGTAGATTCGTGATTCATTTTTTGTCACTCCATTGATTTTTGTTCATATCATTTCCAAGGCAGAAAAAAATATGTTAACAAAAAAAGGCAAGATGACGATGTCATCTTGCCTTTCGTATATTCAGTATTACCCGCGAACAATATTAGGTGGTGTTTTTCCTTGTAACGCTGCAACTAAATTTTCAGCGGCGGTCATAGCCATTTGTTGCCTAGTTTTTAATGTTGCAGATCCGATATGTGGTAAGGTCACAACATTTTGTAATGATAAGAGCGGATTATCTTTTTGAATCGGCTCTTGTGTAAAAGTATCGATGCCTGCTGCAAAGATTTTCTTTTCTGTTAACGCATGAATTAACGCTTCTTCATCTACTGTTTTCCCGCGAGAAGCATTAATGAAGATAGCTGTTTCTTTCATGAATGAAAATTCCTTTTCTCCGATAAGATGGTACGTTTCATCTGTTAATGGAGTAAGAAGAACGATAAAGTCAGACTGTTTGAGTAGCGTCTGTAAATCACAATATGTAGCATCGAATTTTTGTTCAGCTTCTTCTTTTCGGCGACGGTTATAATAAAGAACATCCATATCAAATCCGAATTTCGCTCGTTTTGCAACAGCTTCACCAATTCGGCCCATACCGATAATGCCGATTGTACTATGGTGTACATCTAGCCCAAAGTGCTCTTTTCCAATTTCCGCATTCCATTTACCATTTTTTACGTAGGAGTCGAGTTCACAAACACGACGACCAGCAGATAACATAAGAGCAAAAACGAGGTCAGCTACTGTATCATCTAGTACGTAAGGTGTATTTGTTCCGAGGACATTGCGCTTTTCCATCGCTTGTAAATCAAAATTATCGTAACCGACAGAAATGTTGCTTACTACTTTTAAGTTAGGAGCCGCCTCCAATAATTCTTCATTAATAGCAGATCCGAAATTTAATAAACCATCTTTATCTTGTATTTTCTCTAGTAGAACATCACGAGGTACCTTCTCATTTTGCTCCCATTTTTCATAATCACAGTGTTCTGATAAATAGTTTTCTACAAATGTTGGAACTGGTTCAGCAATATAAACTTTTGGTTTCACGGTTCCATCCCCTTTCGCTTTATCACGCATTTATCCGCTGATTAAAGTTTCACTTTACCCCGCTTTAACGAGCAGTAAGACTCCCACCTAAAAAGAAGGTTGAGACAAAGAAGTGAGGTGGGAGATCAACTGCTCGTAAAAGCCCGATTGGTGCGGGCTAATAATCAGCGGGGTGAAGCATTCCGCTGATTAAAGTTTCACTTTATTTTGACATAATTCACTAAAAAAATCTTCTTTTCAAACTGGAAAGGCTATTTGTATAATTTAGACACAAACGAAAAGGAAGGATGATTTATATGGTGACAGAAAAAGAATTAGAATTATTAGCTTGTCTTGAAAAAAGTAGTCGATTAACTGTAGATACATTAGCGAAGCTGTTAAATATAGAAGTAGAAGAAGTAAAGAAAATGGTTGAAAAATTAGAAGCGGAAAAGATTATCGTGGATTATGTAACACATATCGATTGGACGAAGGTGAAAGAACATACAGGTTTAACGGCAATGATTGATGTGAAAGTTACGCCAAAGCACGGCGTTGGGTTCGATGCGGTTGCTGAGCAAATTTATCGTTATTCAGAAGTGAAGTCTGTGTATTTAATGTCAGGGACATATGACCTTTCTATTACATTAGAAGGAAAGACAATGGGAGAAGTGGCGATGTTTGTTTCTGAGAAATTAGCAACAATTGAATCTGTCGTTTCTACGACAACGCATTTCATTTTGAAGAAGTATAAACATGAAGGAATTATTTATGAAAAAAACGATGATGATAAGCGAATTGTGGTGACACCATGAAGCAATTTGAACTATCTAGAGCAGCGGAATCTTTACAACCATCTGGTATTCGAAAGTTTTTCGATTTAGCAGCAAATATGAAAGGTGTTATTTCGCTTGGAGTAGGAGAGCCTGATTTCGTTACACCTTGGAATGTGAGGCAAGCATGTATCCGTTCTTTAGAACAAGGATATACGTCATATACAGCAAATGCAGGATTATTGGAGCTCCGTCAAGAAATAGCAAAGTATCTAAAAAAACAATTTGCAGTTTCTTATGATCCAAACGATGAAATCATTGTTACAGTTGGAGCAAGTCAGGCGTTAGATGTAGCGATGCGCGCCATTATAAATCCTGATGATGAAGTACTCATTATTGAGCCAAGTTTCGTTTCTTATGCCCCGCTTGTGACATTAGCTGGAGGCGTTCCAGTTCCTGTGGCGACTACTTTAGAAAATGAATTTAAAGTACAACCAGAACAAATTGAGGCAGCTATTACAGCGAAGACAAAGGCAATTTTACTTTGTTCACCAAATAACCCAACAGGTGCAATGTTAAACAAGTCCGAGCTTGAAGAAATAGCAGTGATTGTTGAGAAGTACAATTTAATCGTATTATCTGATGAAATTTATGCAGAACTTGTATACGACGAAGCATATACAAGTTTCGCGAGTATTAAAAATATGCGCGAGCATACGATTTTAATCTCAGGATTTTCAAAAGGATTTGCAATGACAGGATGGCGTCTTGGTATGATTGCAGCTCCTGTTCATTTTTCAGAATTAATGCTCAAAATTCATCAATATTCTATGATGTGTGCACCGACGATGTCTCAGTTCGCAGCACTTGAAGCGTTACGTGCGGGGAATGATGAAGTAATTCGGATGAGAGATAGTTATAAGAAACGCCGTAATTTTATGACGACATCTTTTAATGACATGGGATTAACGTGTCATGTGCCAGGCGGAGCATTTTATGTCTTTCCTTCCATTTCTTCAACCGGACTATCTTCAGCGGAATTTGCAGAACAGTTATTATTAGAAGAAAAAGTGGCTGTTGTACCTGGAAGTGTATTTGGCGAAAGTGGCGAAGGGTTTATTCGTTGTTCGTATGCAACATCGCTTGAACAGCTTATGGAAGCAATGAAGAGAATGGAGCGGTTTATAGAGAATAAAAAAAGGACAAAACACAATACGTTTTGTCCATAAAAGGGGGGGAATACTAGAAAGCCATGTGTTAGTATTCTATCCTAATATTGGAGAATTATACTTACTTAAGGAAATTTTTTCATGAATTTTGAATGAGCTCTGTCATAGTGGTATAATTTACTAATATAAGGTATGCGTATCTTGAGTTGCTTTACTTAGGGTACGTATTAACTAATCGGATATTTAACAATAAATCATCTGCTTTGCTATCTACAATTGTAGAGAAAATGGTAAACGTATGGGAGTGTTTCATATGTCAGAACAATATACAACAGGAGTGGTTGTAACAGGGAAAGTGACTGGGATTCAAGATTACGGTGCATTTGTAGCGTTAGATGCAGAAACACAAGGACTTGTGCATATATCTGAAATTACAAATGGATATGTAAAGGATATTCATGACTTTTTAAAAGTCGGCGATACAGTAGAAGTAAAAGTACTTTCAATTGATGAAGAACACAGAAAAATGAGTTTATCGTTAAAAGCGGCGAAAAGAAAACAAGGACGGATTCTTATACCGAATCCATCTAAGGACGGATTTAATACGCTGCGAGAAAAGCTAACAGAATGGATTGAAGAGTCCGAGTTAACAAAGTAAAAGAGGAGCGCATATGAGCGTTCCTCTTTTACTTTTTCTTATGATATATATTGGCAAATATGATTGCATGCAATCATATTCGTATGTCGAAGGTGAGTAAGGACATACTGACTAGCGAATTTCGTTCGTTTCTGGGTGAGTACCAAGATTTTCTGATGGTTTAAAGAGTAAACCAAGATTGATCAGCCCAGAAATACCGACGATGCCGTAAATAATACGTGCAAGAGCTGAGTTTTGTCCACCGAAAATGGCTGCCACTAAGTCAAACTGGAAGAACCCGATTAATCCCCAGTTCACAGCGCCAATTACAGTAAAGACTAATGCGATACGTTGCAGTGTACTCATGAAAAAGCCCCCCTTAATTGTGAAGCATGAGCAAGCGATGAGTTAATTAACTCTTTTATAGAATGGTGTAGTTATGTTGTTTTTATACATAAAAAATGTTTGAAACAGGATGTATATACATCTATACCGAAAAATGCGAATTTTTATGCAAAAAATGAACTTTTTTTAAAAAATATATATTGGTTACGTTTACAATTGGCTAATCGCTTGATTTACAACTTCAGTTTCGCTAAAGTGAATACAGAAATACATATCCATAATTGGAGGGAAAAAGATGAGTACACATGTAACGTTCGACTATTCTAAAGCGTTATCCTTCATCGGTGAACATGAAATCACTTATTTACGTGATGCAGTGAAAGTAACACATCACGCAATCCACGAAAAAACTGGAGCTGGGAACGATTTCCTTGGGTGGGTAGACCTTCCGCTTCAATATGACAAAGAAGAATTTGCTCGCATTCAAAAATGCGCAGAAAAAATTAAAAATGACTCTGACATTTTACTTGTTGTAGGTATCGGTGGTTCTTACCTAGGAGCACGTGCAGCAATTGAAATGTTAAACCATTCTTTCTACAACACACTTTCTAAAGAACAACGTAAAACTCCACAAGTGCTATTTGTTGGACAAAACATTAGCTCCACTTACATGAAAGATTTAATGGATGTATTAGAAGGTAAAGACTTCTCTATTAACGTTATTTCCAAATCAGGTACAACAACAGAGCCTGCACTAGCATTCCGTATTTTCCGTAAGTTGTTAGAAGAAAAATATGGAAAAGAAGAAGCTCGCAAACGTATTTATGCAACGACAGATAAAGCGCGTGGTGCATTAAAAACATTAGCTGATAATGAAGGTTACGAAACATTCGTTATTCCAGATGATGTTGGAGGACGTTTCTCTGTATTAACGCCAGTTGGTTTATTACCAATCGCAGTGAGTGGCTTAAATATTGAAGAGATGATGAAAGGTGCAGCTGCTGGTCATGATGACTTCGGAACATCAGAACTAGAAGAAAACCCAGCTTACCAATATGCAGTAGTTCGTAACGCTTTATACAATAAAGGAAAAACAATTGAAATGCTTGTTAACTATGAGCCAGCACTTCAATACTTCGCTGAGTGGTGGAAACAGTTATTTGGTGAAAGTGAAGGAAAAGATCAAAAAGGTATTTTCCCATCTTCAGCAAACTTCTCAACTGACTTACACTCATTAGGTCAATACGTTCAAGAAGGTCGTCGTGACTTATTTGAAACAGTTCTAAAAGTAGGTAAACCTACACATGAACTAACAATCGAATCAGAAGAAAACGATTTAGATGGATTAAATTACCTTGCTGGTGAAACTGTAGACTTCGTAAACACGAAAGCATACGAAGGTACATTACTTGCACATAGCGATGGCGGAGTACCAAACTTAATCGTAAATATTCCTGAATTAAATGAGTACACATTTGGTTACCTTGTATACTTCTTCGAAAAAGCATGTGCGATGAGCGGCTACTTATTAGGCGTAAATCCATTTGACCAACCAGGAGTAGAAGCATACAAGAAAAACATGTTTGCTTTACTTGGCAAACCAGGATTTGAAGAATTAAAAGCAGAATTAGAAGAGCGTTTAAAATAATAAAAAGCGGCCGGATCCGGCCGCTTTTTATTATTTCATCGAAAAGTCCATCAGTATATTCAAACTAGAGTGGGTATGCTAAGGAAAAAGTCTAGGAGGGATGGACTTGATTCCGATTCAATCAAATTTAGAAGGACGTACATATGCGTTATATAAGTTAGAAGAAATCATGAAGCCACTCGGATATAGCATTGGTGGCAATTGGGATTATGATAAAGGATGCTTTGATTATAAAATTGATGAAGAAGATGGCTATCAATTTCTGCGAGTGCCCTTTACAGCAGTGAATGGTGAATTAGATGTGCCAGGCGTAATAGTCCGTCTTGAAACGCCGTATATTCTTTCGCACGTATATCAAGACGAACTAGATGATCATGTAAATACGTTAACAGCCGGCACGAGTGGATTGGATCAATTTGCTGAGCCGAAAGATCCAGATGGAGATGTAAAAAGAAAATATATCAATATTGGGAAAGTGCTCATGCAGGAACTAGAGCGTCATTTTACTAATGGTGAATAACAATGAGTATGTCGCTTTCAATGAGAACAAAAGAATGAACTGGGTTAATCATATATTGTTCGTCGCGCTTTATACCTAGTAAGAGAATGTTTTGCTTTAAAAGAGTATAGCTACAATTTGCAAAACTTTGTCCAGTGCAGGATGGGGGAAGCTCCATCAGTTGTAATTTATTATCAGAGATTTCGTCGTAAAGTGAAAATAGTACACCTGAAATGGAAGGGAATAAAAGAGAAGCGGTAAATACATAGCTCGTTAATTTATTTCCTTCTATAATTTCTGACACGCCAGCTCTCGTTGCATTTTGTATTTGTTCAGAAGTGAGAAGTTCAGCGATGCAGTGAATGTTTGGGTTGAGCCCTTTTGCAGTTAAAATATTTAAAATGGACTGTGTATCCGCTAAGCTTTCGTTTTTTTCTTTATCAGCTGTTATTAATATAGTGTGAGCCGTTGTAATATTAGCTTTTAATAGCGTTTGATCGTGATGGGGGCACCCCTTTATAAATTCTAAATGATGAAATGGTTTTGGAAGTAAAGAAAGTGTTTCATCAATTAAAACGATATCAAGGTTCGGCTGTAATACGTGCATTTGTTTTACAACGTGCTTTGCCCGTTCGTTCCAGCCGACGATAATCATATGACCGTTAGAAGTTGCAGCTTCTTCTCCTTTAATCTTCATATATTGTTTACTAATCATTTCAGTAGCGAACAGCACCATATAATAAGAACAAAATCCGGTTCCTAATAAAATAATACCTATACCGATAAGTTTGCCCATTAGTGTATGAGGGGCAAAGTCACCGTAGCCAACAGTGAAAATGGTAACGATTGACCACCAAACTCCATCAAACCACGTAGTGAAGTGGGATGGTTCTAATCTATGTATAAGAAAGCCGGAAAAAGCAGTAAGTACAATAATAAAGCAAATTAAACGAAAAATAATGGAATCACGAAATGTATCTACTAAATTTGGACGGGATTTCAATTGCCTATTCCTCCTTACTTTGCAAGACTACATTCATTGTTACCATTATAGAAAAAAGAAAAACTCTCTAATTGAAAAGAGAGTTTGTTTTACGTTACATACTTTCCACTTCAGTTTGTTGAACACTTTCAAGATGCTGGAGAGCATAGTAAACATCAGCAGTATGTCTTTTTTGATCGATACATAATTTAAGATGCAAATAGTGAGAACCATTTTCTAACGTTTTAAGTTTCATATTCTTCACTTTTATATCCATTTCTTTTATTTCTTCAATTACAACCGGGATATTGTCCATATTTCGCACAACAAGTTTTACTGCGATATCACGTTGACGAAATGACCTAGGCCCTACAAATTTCATTGTTAACGGTATAAGTTCAACGCTAATCATAAGGAAACACATTCCGAAAATTGCTTCGATATAAAATCCAGCTCCAACAGCAATACCAATACCAGATGCGCCCCAGATCATAGCGGCAGTCGTTAGTCCTGCAATACTATCGTTTCCTCTTCTTAAAATAACACCAGCACCTAAAAAACCAATCCCTGATACAATTTGAGCGGCAAGTCGAAGTGGATCCATATTCATATGATCAGTATGTGGTAAATTGTAAGCTGCTTTAATAGAAACAATCGTCAGGAGGCAACTAATGATAGAAATAACTAAGCATGTTTTTAAACCAAGGGGTTTCCGTTTTAATTCGCGCTCTAAACCGATGGCGAATCCTAAAATAGCCGAGAGACCTAGTTTAATTAATAAATCGGTATAGTCCATATGTATTCCTCCTTGTATGATATGGTATATGA
The DNA here is from genome assembly GCF_027712065.1 of Bacillus cereus group sp. BcHK124. NCBI lineage: Bacteria > Bacillati > Bacillota > Bacilli > Caryophanales > Bacillaceae > Bacillus > Bacillus cereus group sp. BcHK124. The sequence continues at coordinate 430 of NZ_JAQFPJ010000015.1, read as the reverse complement.
ATAAAACATTTATTATAGAAAGAAATGTTTTTGGGTAGAGTGACTTTATATAGAATATATGTAGGAATCTCTTAGAAATGAAAGGGATATTTCGTTTAAGTATATGATATGAAAAAAGAAATGTAGTTAATTTGAAAAAAGTTTATAAAAGGTGTTGCATTTCATTTTTCACCATGATATATTAATAACCGTCGCTGATGCGGAAACGCAGAAAACGACAAAAAAGAAATTGAAAAACTTAGTTGACATCGAAAAACGAAGATGTTAACATAAGGGAGTCGCAAACGAGCGACCAAGTAGTTCTTTGAAAACTGAACGAAACAAACAACGTGAAACGTCAATTTTTATTTTATGATGCTAGACAAACTAACTTTATTGGAGAGTTTGATCCTGGCTCAGGATGAACGCTGGCGGCGTGCCTAATACATGC